>NZ_JBSMDE010000172.1:0-16258 GCF_056497305.1 Caldithrix sp.
AAAGCCAACAAAGGGGAAAAAATAGCGGAGAGGCAGGGATTCGAACTCTGGTCCCGAAAATCGGGGAACGGTTTTCGATGGGCTTAGCTTATTAACGTTTTGTCAAAAGAGAGAAAATAGAGTTAGAGCTATTGATATCTATTAACTATTTCAAAGCCAACAAAGGGGAAAAAATAGCGGAGAGGCAGGGATTCGAACCCTGGGTGCCCGAAAGGGCACAACGGTTTTCGAGACCGCCCCGTTCAACCGCTCCGGCACCTCTCCTTTTAACCGTGATGTTTACATCCAAATCACAAAGCATAATTTTTTAAAGCACAAAATTACATAATCTACTTAAATTTTTCAAATTTATTCGGTTGTGTATTCTGCCGTTTAAAAAATTACTTTTCTAGTTCAGATATAGTTCCCTCAATTTTTCCCCATTTATGATCCAGTTCGCTGGTAAATTTTCGGTTTTGCGCTTTTGCATTTAAACCGGGTCAATAGATGTTCTTTCCTTGTAACCTTTTTTCTCCCTGAACTACAGTCCCGTTATCTTAATATCTCAGCGACCGGATTTATGTAGGAATTCCAAAAAGCGTTGGAAAGAAATTTAAAAATAAATGATTTCTGGTTATTGTTTCGTTTTTATTTTTTGCATTATCTCAAACTTTTCAAAATAAAATGGACATGCATTTGTCTGGAAATGTAATTTATGGTAGTAGCAGTAATCATTTTGAGGGAGATTAAATTTTTGTGCACAGTAGTTAAGTAGAACCAAAATTTTTTTACTTTTAATTGTATTGTTTATTAATTTCCCTATTCCATTAGTAAGTAAATAAGATTGTTAAAAAAATGTACTAATCTAAATTCTTTTGAAAGGAGCGGCCTATGTTTGATCGCAGTATTTTAGAAAAATTGGGCATAAAAGATGAAAATTTTGGAGCCTCTACCGGACAGCAGTGGAGCAAAACAACCGATGCCGGCGTTATTGAGGTCCATTCACCCATCGATGGAAAATTGATAGCCAAAGTGTATCAGGCCTCGGAAGAAGACTATGAGTGGGTGGTCAAAAAGGCGCAGGAAGCTTTTAAGTATTGGCGAACCATCCCGGCGCCAAAACGGGGTGAAATCGTACGACAAATCGGTTTACGTCTGCGGGAATACAAGGACCTGTTGGGCCGGCTGGTTACCTATGAAATGGGAAAATCTGTTCAGGAAGGCTGGGGCGAAGTTCAGGAGATGATTGACATTTGCGACTTTGCCGTGGGACAATCGCGCATGCTGTATGGTTTTACCATGCATTCCGAGCGCCCCAATCACCGCATGTACGAACAATACCATCCGCTCGGTCCAGTGGCCATCATCACTGCTTTCAACTTTCCGGTGGCGGTCTGGGCCTGGAACGCAATGATCGCTACCGTGGCCGGAGACACCAATATCTGGAAACCCGCTTCTAAAGTGCCTCTGACCGCCATTGCCGTGCAAAATATTGTTAGTGAAATTGTAAAAGAGAATGATCTGCCAGAAGGTTTGTTTAATCTTGTAATCGGTAAAGGTTCGGTGGTCGGTGAGCGTATTCTGGAAGACAAACGCGTACCGTTGGTTTCCCTAACGGGTTCCATTGCCGTGGGGCGTCATGCGGCCACTAAAATTGCCCAGCGACTCGGTAAGTACATCCTGGAACTGGGCGGAAATAATGCCATTATCCTCACGCCCGAGGCCAATCTTGAACTGGCCATCCCGGCTATTGTTTTTGGCGCTGTAGGAACAGCCGGACAACGCTGTACCACTACACGTCGCCTGATCATTCATGAATCCATTTTTGATCGGGTCAAAGAATCTTTGGTTAAGGCCTACAAAAGTATTCGCATTGGTGACCCCCTGGACGAAAAGAATCACATGGGCCCGTTGATCGATAAGGGAGCCGTGAATACCTATTTGAAGGCCCTTGAACAGGTTAAGCAGGAAGGCGGGAAAATCGTGTACGGTGGTCAGGTGTTGAGTGGTCCTGGTTACGAGGCCGGTACGTACGTTCTGCCAACCCTGGTTGAAGCGGAAAATCATTACCAGATTGTTCAGGAAGAAACCTTTGCTCCCATATTGTACCTGATCAAATACAAGGGCGATGTGCAAAATGCCATTGATATTCAGAATGATGTGGTGCAGGGACTCTCTTCTTCGATTTTTACTAACAATCTGCAGGAAGCAGAAACCTTCCTCTCGGCCTGGGGATCGGATTGTGGAATTGCTAATGTCAATATCGGCACATCTGGGGCGGAAATTGGCGGTGCCTTTGGTGGTGAAAAAGATACGGGCGGTGGCCGCGAATCCGGTTCTGATGCCTGGAAAGCCTACATGAGGCGCCAGACCAATACCATTAATTTTGGCAAGGAACTGCCGCTGGCGCAGGGAATCAAATTCGAAATCTAAATAACCAAAAGAAAAGGGCTCTGAGTGAGCCCTTTTTCATTTTAGTTTGAAGGTGAATGGGATTGCCATCCAGACTTTTACTTTTTTGTCCCGCTGTTGTCCGGGCGTAAATTTGCAGCGGCGCGCAGCCTCCAGCGCAGCTTCATCCAACATGGGGATGGATTTGTAAATTTCTGCTCTTTCCACATTGCCTTGCTCATCGATGAGCACACGGAGGACCACTGTACCTTCCACTCCAACCTTGCGGGCCAGTTCAGGATATTGGGGCACCACACGCTTTTTTATCTGCGGTTTAATAGATACAGCGATGTACTCAAATATTTCGGGCTCGTCTTCCTTGGGTGGGGGAGGCAGTTCATTGAGTGTCAGATTCCCTCCGTTCTCAAACAGGTCGTAATCGACCTCATCAAGGATTTCATCTTCATCGGCTTCGACCGGAATAGAAGGCTTTTCCGGAGACGGTGCTTTCTTAAACATTTCTGTTACCGGAATATCGGTTACTTCCAGCGTGAAATCCGGTGCAGGCGGCGGAGTCACAGTACGCTCATACTTGCGAAAAGTAAAGAAGAGGCCGGTTAAAAACAAGGATCATGGATAGTCGCAAAATGAGCGGATACTCCTTTTTAAGTTGATCATTACACATGTTTTCTTCCTCCTTTTTTAATGACTCCTGTTATTGAAAAGACAAAGACTGTGCCTGAGTTTTTAACTCTTTGAAATTCAGTTGTTTAAATGATAAATGGAGTTTGTGATAAAGTAGAACGAGAAGTCATTTTGGTTTTTCCAATGCAGCAGAGCCGCAACCAAAACATTTCCGCAGGAATTTCTGTAACCAAAGAGAGCACAAAGAAGTCACAAAGGGCGCATTTTAATTAAAAATTAATTTGTGAAAGGACAAGTGTTGCCCAAGAGGTTGAAAACAATGCCGGCATGTCATTCTTCTCCCGCTTCAGCGGGAGAAGAATCCCTTACACTGTCAGACCATTCGAAAGAGCAATGTAACTCGTGCTTCAGTCCGCGACTTTGTACTGGCGAAGCAATTATGGCGAGCTTTTGTTTTAAAACCCATCCCCCTGTGGCCCTGTTCCCTTTATTAAAAGAAGGGAAGGGGGGGGCGGGAGGGTTAGAATACTTCCTTCAAAACTTCAATCCCGCTTAGCGGGATGCAAATAATTTTTTGAATGCGTAACATGAAACTCGTTACGCGTCACGCGTTACTTATTACGGTGTGTCAAGTCTTGGCGCTCTTTGCGGTTGATTAAATTATAGCTTTGGTTGCGGCTGGGCTGCCTTAGTCATTTTTTTATTGGCTCTATCTAGCCAAAGCGACTCTGGAGAGTCGCGCTACGGGATGCGAAAATTTTTGTGCTGTGTAAGGAAGTAAAACTGTTAAATTGTTGATTGGTTGAATGGTTAAATTGTTGAATGGCCCCTCCCTGAAGTCGGGATTTTCGCTTCTCAACAACCGCCTGGACACAACTTGTCTCCTTCGCAAAATAATTCGTAATTCGTAATTTTTAATTAAAATTACTTTTTTTGCCCTTTGCGATTTTTTAAAGGTTGCGGCTGTGCTGCCTTAGATCAAGCTCAGTGATTTTTTTTTGCGCAAAATTTGGTCTATTAGTAGTTTTAAGTAAATGGGATAATTAGACGCATCAATATTTTTCTGAAGTAAAGAAAGAGGATTGAATATGCGGTCTCTGATAGCTAAGCTCTTGATTATGACGCTTTTCCTTGCTGGTTCGGCCATCGCTCAGGAGTCTGTTTACGGAGAAAAGGTTAGCGGCCTGTCGGTTCAGGGTATGTTCACTTCCGGTAAAAATTACCGTTCCAGAGGAATTAGTGTGATGTTTTTGAACAAGGGTAAATTTTTCATGGGCTATGAACAGGATAAAGTGGAAGTGTGGACCGATGAAGATTTTTCCAACTATTCCATTAAGGATGAAATCGCATTATATGGGCTTCATATCGGTTTTAGAAATTATGAGGCAGCGAATGAAAAGCGATTTTTCTCCGCCACTTTTCAAACCGGACTGGTGTTCTCCTCGGAAGTAAACGGGATTCATATGATCCCCATCGCCATGACCATTTTTAAATCGTTATCTGCGGATAGAGTTAAAATCATTCCGTTGATTTATGGTTCGTATGTTTACATTTTCAATAGAAACGTTTATGGTAGCACAGTGGGTGTTTCTACAACTTACACCTATGGGCTACAGATGAATGTGGCTCTTAGACCCCTGAGCAGCTTTACTCATGCAATTGTTTTAGGTCTGGACTGGAATCTAAAAAACAGAGATGTACCGCTTTCCTTTCAGATTTCGCTGGCTTTTAATGCCTTTAAGAAAGCGGAACAGTGAGCAGACTAATCTTGCCTTAATTGCCCGCTGAAACCTGCTTTAAGATTTGCTCACTCTGTGTTTGCTCAAACTTTTCAATAGATTCGATTTTACCCTGGGGATTGACCACAATCAGGATTTTGTTGGTGCGCACCTGGAACAATTCACGCAGAGGGTCAATGTCCTGCGGAGCCACAAAATGCCGGAAATCGTCTCCCGAAATCCCTCCGTTTTTTTTGAGTCGCTGGTAAGATTGCGGCCCAAGAGGGCAGGAAATCCAGAAAATGCTTTGGTTACGTTCGATCTTATTTATCAGATTTTTACTCATCATATCGCAATATTGATCGTTGCACATCCAGAAATCCAGTACCAGATAACGGCCTCTGGCCTGAGACGCTGAAAATCGGGTGGAGTCGGTGAACGTTACTTCGAAATCTGGGCAGGGTAATCCAGCTGCAATAGGCGGCGCCTCCTGCGCATCCAGAGCTTCCAGTGTTAAACTCTGGCCAAACACGTCTAATGTTTTTACGCGGTACGATGTATGGCCTAATGTAAATGGCTGATACAATTGCTCCAAAAAATCTTCCCGCGAATTGTATTGATTGTCGTGATTTAAATCAATCCACAAAAAATCGGTATTTCTGTAATTGACATCCGGCGGATTGGAAAAAAGAATGCACCGGAATGTTTCGTCCCCGATCTTTAACGTGCCTGAATTCGGGCGACGATTGGAAAAGAAAGCGAAACTACTGCCATTTGGATCATGCATTTTAAAAAAGCCCAGCAATAGATTTCTCTGCTGGATGGCCTGGCCGTCAAAAATTTCTATGGTGACGTTGTGTTCTGCAACAGAGTAGGAGCGTTTTATCTCTTTGAAAAACCGATTTTCAAAATCTTTAAAGTGGATTATGGGGTCATTGTTAAAATCTTCATCATTATTGGCGTCAAAGACAAAATATTCTGTTCCTTGTTTGTCCTTAACCAGGCAGGCCGAAACAATATCGTCAATAGACGGAGGTGGGTAAATGCGCTGTAGAAAATCTGTGGTAACCGGCAGGGCGCTCTGCAGGATGACGGCTTTGAAGGTAGAGTCCTCCATAAACAGCTTACTGTATTTTAAATAGTTTTGCATGTGAAGCTGGTAGAGGCTGATTAGAGTATAGTCTGCCGGGTAGGCCAGAATTTTTTCCAGTAACCGATCTGCTTTAACGGGCCGTTCAGGCCGAAGAATAGGTTCGACAATTCCCAGACTGTCGGCATTAACCTGTTTAAAATGGATGGTAATCTCTTTGTCACCAGCCGTCGCCTGAGAAAAATAGGCCGCAAACAAACTGAGGCAGAAAACGCAGATTAGCATTAATCGCATCATCTTCATCCTTTCATCAACTTATTGGATCAATGGTAAAATGCCGATGCTTAACACCGGAATGTAGGTGATTAAAATCAGGGCGACGAGCAGGATGATTAAAAAGGGCAAAGCAGCCCGATAGAGAAAGGTAATGGATTTTTCAAAACGTAGCGAGGCGATAAACAGATTCATACCTACCGGTGGGGTGGAATAACCGATGCCTAAATTAGCCAGAAAAATAATGCCCAGATGAACGGGATGAATGCCAAAGGAGGCGGCAATGGGTAGAATAATCGGTACAATCACCATAATAGCCGAAAAAATATCCATCAGCGCGCCGACGATCAGTAGAAAAATGTTTAGAAAGAGCAGAAAGACAAAAGGCGTATGGATGAACGATTTCATGGCCGCCATGATCTTCATGGGGATTTCGGCGTCTGTGAAGTAGTTGGCCAGTCCCAGGGCAGCGGCCAGAATGACGATGATGCTGCCGACCATTTCCATGCTTTTGCGTACTACAATGGGTAATTCTCTGGTCAAACTGATATCGCGATAAATGAAAACTTCAATGATAAACACATAAATAGCCGTAACGGCCGCAGCCTCGGTGGCTGTAAAAAGACCACCGTAAATGCCGCCAATGATAATAAAGGGTAGTGGAATTTCCCAGCCTGCCTCTTTTAAGGCCTGCCAGCGTTCCAGTGAGCTGGATTGGCGATTAACCAGTTCTTTAACCTGTTTTCTGCGAAAAAGGACCACGTAAACGCTGAGCATAAGAATCATTAGGATGCTGGGAATAATACCGGCCGCAAAGAGCTGATCGATGGGCGTTTGCGCAACCAGGCCGTAAAGGATGATGGGTAAACTGGGCGGAAGTAATAATCCAAGATTGCCGCTGGCCGTCAAAAGACCGAGTGTGAATTTTTCAGGATATTGTTCTTTAAGCATGATGGGGTGTAGCAATCCGCCCAGAGCAATGATGGTTACGCCCGAAGCTCCGGTGAATGCGGTAAAAAGGGCACAGGAAACCAACGCTACTATGGCAAGGCCGGCGGGAAGCCAGCCGATTAAGGCTCTGGACAAGTTAACCAGTCGGCGCGGCGTTTGACTTTCGGCCAACAGGTAGCCGGCAAAGGTAAAAAGGGGAATAGCCAGAAAAATAGGTTGACTGGTCAGACGGTACAGCTCAATAATCAGGGCCGAGCTGTCAATTTCAGCCAGATGAAAAAGAAGTAGAGCGATGCCCGAGATGATGACAAACAGGGGCGTACCAAAAAGCGTAAACAGAGCAATGACCAGAATGATCACAATGGTCATCATGATTCGGGCCCTTGCTTTTCAAAGACGGTTAAGAAGAGATGAATCAAAAATCGTAAAGCCATCAGCGCAAATCCCACAGGAATAATAGTTTGAAAATACCAGGCGGGAATGTCGGAGAAGATGGTCGAGCCGAATTCTTTTTCGTTCAACACGAAGGTAACGGAAGCTCTGGTGAGAAAGACGGTAATCAAGAAGGCCAGCAGGTTAATCAGCGCAGTTGGAATTTTTCGCCATCGTTTCGGTACTAATGGGCTTAAAAGATTGATGTTAATGTGTTTGTTTTCGAGGGTGGCCAGACTGGCGCCGATAAAGCTGACCCACAAAACCAGATTACGTAAAAAGATGTCGGCCCACAGGAGGCCTAAATTAAGGACTTTTCGTAAAAAGATTTGCAGTCCGGATAACACAACCATGACCATCACAATGAAAATTAAAAGGGAGAGCTCGATTTTAGCCAGTGTGTTGTTTAAGCGCTTGATCCAGGAAATCATTTTTATGCCTGCACATTTTTGATCCTACCCTTAACTGGAAAGCCAGAAAAAGCCGGATTCCAGCGTATTGCCTGTAACATAATTACTAAAAAAATTCCATGCAAGGGGAAAACGTATCAAATGAAGGATATTTTCCCTACGCCGGCTATCAATGGAAACAACAGGCCGGAGATTACATTATGAAAGAGATTCCCGCTTGCGCGGGAATGACGTGGAAGGGGGAAAGAGATTCCCGCTTGCGAGGGAATGACGTGGAAAGGGGAAAGGAATTCCTGTTTTGCCCTCACCCCATGGCGCAAATCTGCGATAGCAGTCTGAATAAAGAGAAATCAAAATTCTTTGCTACCCTGGAGACTTCTTCTAAGGCAGCATAGCTGCAACTAAAAAAACTTCTTTAGAAAATGACAGGCCGATGCCCGGGAACCCTTTAACTCTTACACTCTTAATTATTCCCTTCCAACAGAGGAAGTTATTTCACGAAATTAGCCCTCGCCCCCTCGATCCCCCTCTCCCAGAATAAAAATCTGGGAGAGGGGGAAAACTTTTGTGGGAAATTTTCTTAATTGTCCAGCCACTTTAGCCGGTTTGAGCGCATCGGGAATTGCTATTCTCTTGGACGGCACATCAAACCATTCAACAAATCAACAAATAAACAATTCAACAGCTTTACTTCCTCACACAGCACAAAAATTTTCGCATCCCGCCGTGCGGGATAGAAGTTTTGAAGGAAGTATTATAAGGTGACAAAATCCATGCAGCGTGTGAATTAAAAGAGAAATGATCTTTTAACGCGTGTTTCATCCCGGAAGAGAATGATTTGAAAGAATTGGAAAAAGTGAGTCGTGGGTAGCGAAATAGTTCAGTTAAAAAGGAGGCGCTTCTCAAAGCGCCCCAGATTTCCCCCGACCTCCATTTTCGAAGGGAAGAAATTAGTAAGAACCCATGATGTAATTTTCAAGTTGTTCAATAGTAAATTTTTGATCTTCAATAATTGCTTTCACCACGTCACCGATCGAAATCATGCCTACTAATTTTTTACCCTCATAAACCGGCAGATGGCGCACGCGCTTATTGATCATAATGGCCATGGCTTCTTCCGCTGTGTTGGTAACATCCAGAAAGAGCACATGAGACGTCATAATATCTTTTACAGGTGTGTCCTTTGCGCATTTGCCTTTGATTTCCAACTTTCTGGCGCAGTCCCTTTCGGAAATGATGCCCAACACACGGTCATCCTTCATGACCAGCAAGGCGCCAATATTTTTGTCCGCCATTTTTTTGAGAGCATCCAGAACACTGGCCTCAGGATCAATTGTGTACACCTGGTGACCTTTGTGCATTAAAATAGTACGCATGGATTTCATAAAACGTCTCCTTAGTTTAAGAAACTATTTCTTGTAATATAAGAAGAGAAAAACTGAATTGCTACCCTTATTTTAAGTTATTTTTTTCTCTAATGTAGAAAACCTATTCATGGAATGCAAAAAAAGCAGTGCGTGCTCGTAAAAAAACTGACGGTGACAATGTTACTGGCAAAGCGCTGAATGATTCGGGATTCGCGTTAAATAGAGCACTTTAAGTGGCCACGTCTACAATTCAAACATAAGCGCTGTACCTGGTTGGCCAGGTCCAATTTTTAAAGGTAATTGGGACGCGTTTTGTAGGGGATGGGATCTTCTACGCCTGCCATCTGGAAGCCGCGTAACCGCAGGGCGCAACTATCGCAAACTCCGCAGGCCTGTTCCTCGGACTGGTAACAGGACCAGGTTTTGTCCAGAGGCGCGCCCAGTTCCAGACCCTTCTTAACAATCTGCCACTTTTTCAAATGGATGATCGGCGTCTCGATTACAATTTGCGTCTGCGGTTTGGTTCCCAGTTCAATGACTTTATTAAAGGCCGCGTAAAATTCCTCTCGACAATCGGGGTAACCGGATGAGTCCTCTTCCACGGCGCCGATGAAAATGCTTCTGGCGCCAATGACTTCTGCCCAGCTGGTGGCAATGGACAAAATATTGGCGTTGCGGAACGGTACATAACTGCTGGGAATGCCCTGATACTGAAGATCGGCTTTACTGACTTCGATGCCTTCATCAGTCAGACTGGAACCACCGATCTGCTTTAAATAGCCCACATCCACCACCAGTCGCTGCTGTACTCCATAAAAATCGGCAATATCGTTAAACGCCCGTAGTTCGCGCTTTTCGGTGCGTTGTCCGTAGTTGAGATGTAAAAAAGCCAGCTCGTAATCTCTGGCTGCAATGGCCGCAGTCACGCAACTATCCAATCCGCCGGAAACCAGAACAACCGCTTTATTGCTCATTGTAAATCTCCTCTTTAAAAGCTGCCAAAACCTACAGTAGAAAAATTACGCATTATTCCGAAAAGGATCATTTGCCTGGCGGTTTACAGATTACGAACAAATAGAGTTTTGGCCTTTTGCGCATTTTGAAACAAAATTGGAATTCGTCTTTGACGGTTTACCAATGATGCACAGAGCCTCGTTTCCTGCTCATTGTTCGACTCTCATTTTAGGATTGCCATGCAATTAGAAAAACTATTTACGAAAACCGCCCCGCTTTTGTGGATCGTACACAGCTACTACCGTAGAGTGCATCCCACCCCGCGTAGTAAAATCGCCTCTTACTTCCATGTAACGCGGCTGGCAGGCCTCCACCAGCTCGTCCAGGATCTGGTTAATCACAGACTCGTAAAAAATGCCTTTGTTGCGGAAATCAAGAAAATAGTATTTGAGCGATTTTAATTCCAGACAGAGTTTGTCCGGCACATAATTGATGGTGATGGTTCCAAAATCGGGTAAGCCGGTTTTGGGGCAAACTGAGGTAAATTCTTCGTTTACATGCGTAATGAAATAATCCCGATCTGGATATTTATTTTCGAATACTTCAATTTGGGCCATGGTATCTCCTCAATTAAAATTAGACTCCTCGCTGATCCGGTTTCCAGATGTACTTGTGTAATTGAATCTGCATTCGAATTGGTTTCTGACTGGCCAGAATCCATTCCGCTAATTGCCGATTGTCCAGTTTGCCAAAGACCGGAGAAAAGAGTACGGGACAACGTTCAAGCAGATTGTATTTTTCTACTATGCCCAGGGCGTAATCAAAATCCGTTCGGTTGCCAATGACAAATTTAACCTGATCGTCAGCTTTTAATAAATCCATATTGGGCCAGTGCATCTTTTGGGCTTCGCCACTGGATGGACATTTCACATCCATAATGCGTTTAACACGCGGATCGACCTGGCTCAAATCCATGTGTCCTCCGGTTTCCAGTAACAGCTCAAACCCATTGTCCAGTAAACGTTGCATTAATGGATAAACCGCTGGCTGAATTAGGGGTTCCCCGCCTGTAATTTCCACCAGTTTACAGTTGTAGGTTTTTACCCGGGCGATGATTTCGTCCAGACTCATTTCCTGGCCTTCGTAAAAGGCATATTCAGTGTCGCAGTAGGTGCAGCGCAAATTACAAAAGGTTAAACGTACAAAAACACAGGGTAGCCCGGCATAGGTCGATTCGCCCTGAATGCTAAAAAAAATTTCATTAACCTTGAGATGGTTTTTCTTAGCCATTGATTATTCCGTGTACTCAACCATGTATTTGGGCGTTTCCCAGAGACGAATGGCCTGCATTTCAACGCCCTGAGGCAAAAGCTTGCCGATTTCCTGATAAAAATATTTTGACAAATTTTCGGCCGTTGGATTCAGTTGATCAAAAGGCGGAAGATCATTCACCATTTGATGATCAAACTTACCGACCACCTGCCAGGCCAGATCGCTCAGGTCTTTAAAATCAATGACCATGCCAATAGAATCGAGCTGTTGGCTCTTAACCACAACCTGTACCTTCCAGTTGTGGCCGTGAATGCGCTGACAGGGCCCCTCGTAGCCGCGCAAATGGTGCGAGGCTGAGAACATTAAATCTATGGATAACTGGAACATCGTTTCCTCTCACAATTTATTAAAATCCCATTAGAGTTTTAAAACCTCTTAAAGTTACAATGGTTTACCATCAAAACGTTGAAATTTAAGGAAATTGCGCGCAAAGGTCAAAAGATGAATGGTTTCATTAATTTTAATTGCCATCACCCTCTCGATTCCCCTCTCTCAGAATAAAAATCTGGGAGAGGGGGAAGACCTGTTTGGGAAATTTTAACATGTATTGGGGATTTCTTACACGGGCCCCATTCACGATCAATGGGCGGCCCGATACTTATTCAACCAATCAACAATTCAACGGTTTTGCTTCTTCACACTGCATAAAAATTTTCGCATCCCTCTGTGGCGGGAATAGATCTTTTAAGGGAAGCATTCAAAACCTTAACCACAAAACTTTAAAAGCGACGTTCAATTACCTGTTGCATTAAATGTGCAACAAAGCGAAATTGTTTTCGTAAGGCATGATGGAAATTTGTTTTAAATGAAGGAGTGAACCATGCGTCGATTTGTCCCTTTCTTTTTGTTTCTAATTTTACTCACCAGCACCATTTTAGCAAATCCAAACGAAACAACGCCAGTTCTGCATTATCCTGACATTCATGGCGATTGGGTGGTTTTTGTGGCCGGCGGAGATATCTGGAAAGCCAATATTCATGACGGACAAGCCATTCGGTTAACCCTGCACGATGGCGAAGAGCTCTTCCCCAAATTTTCACCGGACGGTTCGTTGATCGCTTTTACCGGAGAATATGACGGTAACAGCGATGTGTACGTCATGAATGCCGATGGCAGCGATATCCGACGGGTGACCTTCCATCCGGGTGGTGATGTGGTGGTTGGCTGGCATCCCACCAGGAATAAAATTCTATTTCGTTCCAATCGGTTAAGCTACCAGCGTTTTTCGAGGCTATTTTTGATTAATCCGGAAGGAAGTGGGCTGGAAACGTTAATCTTGCACGAAGCCACGCAGGGCAGTTTCAGCCCTGACGGCAGTAAGATCGCTTACAATCGCATGGGGCGGGAATTCCGAACCTGGAAACGCTACTATGGCGGCACAGCTCAGGATCTTTATTTGTTTGATTTTGAAACCATGAAAGATGAAAAAATTACCGATTTCCGCGGTACCGATCGTCTGCCCATGTGGATTGGCAATAAAATTTATTTTACTTCCGATCGCGATGGATTTCTGAATATTTATGCTTACGATGTGGCTTCAAAAAAGGTAGAGCAGATCACGCACCATAAAACCTACGATGTGCGCTTTCCCAGTGCAGACCAGCAGCGCATTGTTTATGAACTGGGGGGCTATCTGTATTATCTGGATGTTAAAAATCCCAGACCACAGAAAATTGACATAACCATTCATACCGATGCGCCAGAGTTGAGGCCCTATTTAAAAAAGGTGGATGAAAATGTAACGCAGATAGAAATTGCGCCCAACGGCAAACGGGCTTTACTGGTAGCTCGTGGCGAGATTTTTACCGTGCCTGCTAAAGAAGGTCCGACACGTAATTTAACAAACAGCAGCGGCAGTCGCGAAAAAGATGCCGTCTGGTCGCCGGATGGGAAATGGATCGCCTATTTTTCCGATGCGGATGGCGAGTACCAACTCTATTTAATCGATCCTTTTGCTGAAAAAGAGCCTTTAAAACTAACCAGCTTCAAAGACGGCTACCGCCATACCATTCGCTGGTCGCCGGATAGTAAAAAATTAGCTTTTACAGACCAGACCCTGACATTGTACATCTTTGATCTGGCCCGAAAAAAGTTGACCAGGGTCGACAAAGCAAAATTTGAAAATGTGGATGTCAGCCTGGATTTAAAGCCCATTTATGATTTTAGCTGGTCACCGGACAGTCGTTTTCTTGCTTATTCCAAGATGGATTCCACTCTGGTGAACAAAATCTACATTTACGCCCTGGACGAAGGCCGGAGTCGGTGTGTTAGTGAAGGCCTGTTTAATGATTTTCATCCGCTGTTTTCCAGAGATGGCGAACATCTGTTCTTCATTTCCAACCGGCGGTTTGATCCAACCTATTGTGATTTTGAATGGGAAATGGTTTACAAAAAGATGGCCGGAATCTATGCCTACACGCTGCGCAAAGATGGCCCGGCGCTTTTTCCCCTCAAAAGTGATGAACATGTAGAAGGGAAGTCTAAAAACAACGCGAAAGAAAAAGGTAAGGTAACCGTACGCATCGATTTTGACGGTTTGCAGCAACGCCTGGAAGCCCTGCCTGTTAAGCGAGGTAATTACCGCTTTTTATCGGTAAACGACGATGCCCTTTTCTACCTCAATAAAGAAGAAGGCGATTTCAATCGCTTTGAATTTCGCAATCATTGGCCCATGGATCTGTATGCTTTCGATTTTGCTAAAAATAAGGAGCGATTAGTCATTAAAAAGGTAGATGCCTACAGGCTTTCTGCGGACGGCTCCACCATTATTTTTAAGCAGGGCAAAAAAGTAGGATTGGTCAAAGCTTCGGCGAAGGAGGCCAAAGGAGATTTTCTCAATCTCTCTGATCTGAAAATGTGGTACGAACCGCTGGCCGAGTGGCAACAGATCTACCGTGAAGCCTGGCGCATGGAACGCGACTTTTATTACGAGCCGGGAATGAACGGCCTGGACTGGAACAAAATTTATGACAAGTATCTACCTATGGTTAAGCGCTCGGTTTGCAGGCAGGATATTCGTTTTGCGATCGGCGAAATGATCGGTGAGCTGGGAACCTCACACACCTATGTTTTTGGGGGAGATATTCAGCGCAAGGCAAAACGGGTCAATGTAGGACTGTTAGGCGCTGATTATGAAGTAGATTCCAAACACAATCTATACCGTTTTAAAAAGATTTATCGCGTACCCGACTGGAGCAGAAAAGTTGTCCCGCCATTGCTCGGGCCGGGCAAAATTGTTAATGAAGGCGATTACTTGCTAAAGGTTAACAATCAGCAGGTCATTGCAGACAAGAATATTTACAGTTATTTCATCGATCTGGCCAACAAACAGGTAACCCTATGGGTGAATGATCAACCAACCCTGAAAGGGGCCAGAAAAGTCGTCGTGAAACCGGTGGGCAATGAGTACTTTTTGCGCTATCTGGATTGGGTTGAGCACAATCGTTTGTTGGTGGAAAAGTTGTCTAATGGACAAATTGGTTATCTGCATTTACCGGATACCTACAATGGTTCGGCCCGCATCTTTCCCAAATACTACTATTCGCAAACCCGTAAAAAAGCGCTGATCGTTGATGGCCGTTACAATGGCGGTGGCCTCGATCCGGACATCTTTTTGCAGCGTCTTAATAAAAAACCCCTGTCTTACTGGACGCGACGTTACTCACACGATTATTTTTCTCCCTGGATGGGCAACAATGCCCACCTGGCCTGTTTAACCAATCGCCAGGCTGGTTCGGGCGGAGATGAATTACCCTACCTGTTCCGGAAAAAAGGCATGGGGCCGGTCATCGGTACCAGAAGCTGGGGCGGCCTGGTTGGCGTTTCAATGTGGATTCCGCTGGTGGACGGCGGAGGAATGTCTGCTCCGGATTACAGAATTTACGATGAGAATGGGAAATGGGTGGTAGAAAATGAAGGCGTGGCACCTGATCCGGGCTTTGAAATCGATAATGATCCGGTGCAAATGTCCAAAGGCTACGACGCGCAGTTGATGAAAGCCGTAAACTATTTGCTGGAACAGATCAAAAAGGATCCCAGACCCTGGCCCAAACACGAACCGTTTCCCAGGCAACATTTGAACCAGTGAAAAGGGGAAACTGGTGTTAGATAGGCCACTCGCAGTGGAAGCGTTTGCTACCGCCCACAGGCTAGATGGTTGCTAACAGGAACAAGGCATTTTTTTGAATTTTTCGCCGCAAATTTAGCTTTCAAAAAGGATAAAGGAATTCCTGAACGAAAACAGGGATTCCTTTACCTTTTATTAAACATCAGAAGGACAATAACAGAATGGGGCAAACGATAATGTTAACAGGTGCGGCTGAACTGGTGAACCAATTTATCAACCATCGCTTCGTCTTTTATTCTTGGAGATAAAGCGGTTTCATATCCAAAAAAAGATCAGAATATTTCTAATATAAAAATCTATCCTGCTATGGTGGGATGCGAAAATTTTTTGTATCCAAGAACGGTTAAATTGTTGAATGGCCTGTCCGGCTGCGCCTGCCAGACGGGCCTGTCCCCGAAGATCGGGATTTTCGCTGCGCTCCAACCGGCTGCGCCTGCCAGACGGGCCTGTCCGGCTGCCACGGCCAGACGGGCCTGTCAGGCTGGTGCTGCCAGACTGGCCCGTCCTACGGCCGGACAAGCCTGTCCCCGAAAATTTGGATTTGGAATGACGCTCGGCACGAAGCCTCACTGATTGTAATTTCGACCGAT
>NZ_JBSMDE010000173.1:0-35551 GCF_056497305.1 Caldithrix sp.
CCGAAGCGCGCAAACAAATTGAGGATGAATTCGAAAGACGAAAACAGGCTCTGGAAACCGAACGCCAAAAGCGATTAGAACACGCTAAAACACAGAGGGCTAAAGATTTAATCAACAAACAATACGATCAAAAAGAAGCGCAGTTGGAGAAAGAAAAAGAACGCAGGATGGCCGAAGCTGCCAAAAAAGGATTTGCTATTCAGCAGGCTATGGCCATAAGCGAAACAATTATAAATACCGCGCAAGCGGTGATGAAAGCATGGGCCGAAGCCGGTCCGGTTGCAGGTCCGATTTTATCAGGTATTATAACAGCCTTAGGAGCGGCAAAAATAGCCTTAATTAAATCGCAAAAACCGCCTGCATTTGCCGAAGGCGGATTGTTTGAGGGGGAAGGCTCAGGCACGGACGATAGGAACCTGATCCGAATTAGTAACCGCGAATTCATCGTTAATAATAAAATGACCGAAAAGCATTTAACACTTTTAGAGGCCGTCAATACCGATCGCGTGCGCTATGTCGATTTTGGGGCGGTTGTTAAGCAGCTCCAGGAGGTGAATTTACGGTTAGTGCGAGTTGAGCAAGCTTCGCTGAATATTTCGGAGCGGCCGATTAAAATCGACGAGGTATCTGCAAAGATCCCGAAATACGAAACAAAGGCCATTGTAGAGGTTGGTTCATACAACCAGGAAAGGCTTAAGTTGTAATGAAGGCAATTTTACAATATTCTACAGATGGGGCCAATTACACCGATATCGGTGAATTAAGATCGGATGAAAAGGACTACAAATTAAAGCCCGTTACCGAAATGAATGAAGACGGAAATCCAGAAATATTGGGTTATCAGGTTGAGTGCCGGACCATTCTGTTAGAAAAAGACGATACCTTTTTAAATCAAACTTCCTGTTATTTCCGTTTGCAATTCGATGACGGTAAAGTCATTAATTTGGGTACTCATTCCTTTAGCGTTAATCATGATTTAATGCTCAATAAAACCGGAATTGAAGAAATAGAAATCGTTCTCAACTTTTTCATTGAAAAATCGGATTATCAAAATTATGTAACACCAGTGGAGGTTTAACCATGCAAGATAAAATTCAAAGCGCTATTCAAAAATTAGAAAAATTTATCGACGAAGTAGGGTTAACCAGGGAAAGAAAGTTGCATCTTCGGGAGATAGTTAGCGATCTCAAAAAGGTAAAAAAACAACTCAAAAAAACATCAAAACCTATCAAGTAAATTTGAAAAAATATTAGTAAATTATCTCAGTTTTGGTTAATTTTTATCGCGGTTTGGTAATAAGGGTAATGGCTTTTGTTTTTCAGTAAAAAAACCTATAAATAAACATTTTTCATAGGCACTTTTCAATAAGCCAGGACCTAAGGCTTGGTGTACATTAAAAGCTGCATCTAATATTAAACTGGAAATTTCATTTTCTGTCATATTAGACGCTCCTTGATTGCATAAATTAACATTCTTTCTTTTAAATTTTATATTTAACCGCAACGAGTTGAATCGTAGCGCTCTTAGCGGTTTAGAATAACCGCAACGGCCGCAACGAATTTAATAGTAACCTGCAATAAATTTTTAGGCCTCCGCTAAATTTTTAACAAACATCTATTTTATTAAATCCTGCAATTTGCGAAGTTTTTCAATCCGGCAGTTCAGATTTAAATGAATTTTCTGTTTGGAAGCGGGAGCTACCACGCGCTTGAACCCCAATTTATCAGCCTCACGAATGCGTTCCACGATTTGATTAACCGGACGTAATTCGGCATTGAGGCCTACTTCGCCGATGTAAACGGCTTCGCGAGGGAGCGGAGCCTCTTCCATGGAAGAAACCAGCGCCATGCAAATGCCCAGATCCGCGGCCGGATCGGTCAAGCGGATGCCGCCGGCTGTCTTGATAAACACATCGTAAAAGCTGAAGGGTTTACCGCACTTCTTTTCCAGCACGGCCAGCAGTAAATTCATCCTGCGGTGATCGATGCCTACGGCGGTGCGTTGCGGTACGCCGAATTGCGTTTTACTGACCAGGGCCTGTACTTCAATCAAAACCGGGCGATTGCCTTCCATGATGGCCACCACGGCTGTGCCCATGCGGTCTTCCACATCCAGATTTAAAAACAGTTCGGAAGGGTTGTCCACCGGAATCAGCCCGTGACTCTCCATGCGGAACAGGGCGATTTCGTTGACCGGACCGTAGCGATTCTTGACACTGCGCAGAATGCGGAAATCGGCTTTATTATCGCCCTCAAAGTAAAGCACCGTGTCTACCAGATGTTCCAGCACCTTGGGCCCGGCCAATCCGCCATCTTTAGTCACATGGCCAATAATGAACAGAGCAATATTCAATTCCTTGGCCAGGCGTACCAGACTGGCGGTGGTGTAGCGCAACTGGCTGATATTGCCGGGCAGTCCATCGATATTTTCGCTGAGCATGGTCTGGATGGAATCGATGACGGCCACAGCCGGTAATTCTTTTCGTAAGGTCTGTTCAATCTGCTCAATGTTTGTAACGTTAGAAAAGAACACATTGCGCCCGCTGATTTTAAGACGATGAGCGCGGTTCTGAATCTGGTGCAGGGATTCTTCACCGGAGATGAACACCTTTTTCTTGCGACTCTGGTAAGTGTCTAACATCTGTAACAGTAACGTTGATTTACCAATGCCCGGATCGCCGCCGACCAGTGTGACCGAACCCAACACGTTGCCGCCGCCCAGTACATGATCCAGCTCACTTATGCCTGTGGAAAGCCTGTGTTCCGGCTCCATCTCGGTATCCATTAAGGGCAGCAATTCGGCCTGCGCAGTTCCAGAACCGGCTTTTTTAGTGGTTGCCGGAAAAAATTCTTCCATGGTGTTCCAGCTATTGCATTGCGGACAGCGCCCCAACCAGCCTTCGGAACGGTAACCGCAGGCGCTACACACATAATACGGCTTGTTTTTTTTGGCCATTAAAAATCCATCTTATTGATTCACAATGGCAATTTAACCGCTGGAATCAAAAAAGACAAAATTTTAGAAATGATTTTGATTTGATTGCCAAAAATTTTAGATTACCTGAGAGCGTTCTATCAAAAAGGATTGGGCCTTTCGATTCCCTGATTTTTGCGGCCAGGAACTTTCACAGTTCCAATGAGTTCGGCCTAATGATTTTTGGGGGAATCGGAAAAACAAGGCTTCTTGCCTTACACGTCAATTAATAAAAAAGGAGATAAAAATGGCGGATGTGATCGACTATCGTATTGTAGGCGACGATATGCAGATCGTAGAGATCGAATTGGACCCCGGAGAAGGGGTGCGTGCCGAAGCCGGCGCCATGTTGTTTATGGAAGATGGCATTGAGATGCAAACCGGTACAGGAGGCGGCCTGTTCAAGGGCTTTAAACGCATGATTACCGGCGAGAGTTTTTTCATTACCACCTTCTTGCATCGGGGGGCGGGCAAGGGACACGTCAGTTTCGCGGCGCCCTATCCCGGTAAAATCATTCCTGTCGATTTGAGGCAATTTGGCGGAAGCATTCTTTGCCAGAAAGATGCCTTTTTGTGTGCGGCTGCCGGCATCGAAATTGAAGTGGCTTTTACCAAACGTTTGGGGGCCGGGTTGTTCGGCGGCGAAGGTTTTATTTTGCAGGAATTACGCGGCGATGGCATGGCCTTCGTCCATGCCGGTGGAACGGTGATTGAAAAAAATCTATCTGTCGGAGAGCGCTTGCGCGTAGATACCGGTTGTCTGGTAGCCCTGGCCCCAACAGTGGATTATGATATTCAATTTGTCGGAGGATTCAAAAACGCCCTGTTTGGGGGCGAAGGCTTATTCTTAGCCGTGCTCAGAGGCCCGGGCAAAGTGTATTTGCAAAGCCTTCCTTTTTCCAGGCTGGCCGATCGCATTTACGCTGCGGCCCGTTTCCAGCAAAAAGGAGAGCGAAAGGGCCTTGGGGGCTTTGGCGTCCTGGGCGACCTGATCAGTGGAGACTAAGGGCTCTGTTTAGAATGCTTCCTTCAGAAGATGTAATGAAATAGCCTGCGAAAATTTTTGTGCCGTGTGGTGGAGTGAAACTGTTGAATTGTTGATTTGTTGAATGGTTGAATGAGCATTGGGCTGACATTCGGAATTCCCATTGATCGTGAATGGGGCCATGAAAGAAAATCTTCAACACAGGTGGTAAGCCTTCCCCCTCTCCCAGACTTTGATTCTGGGAGAGGGGGACCGAGGGGGGGAGGGCAAACCTTCTCTGCCTGTCCCCGAGGATCGAGTTTTCCGCTTCATTCCAACCGGCCGTAGGACGGGCGCCCTTTGCGGTTTTTTACTGGTTACGGCTGCGCTGACTTGGAAATTTTCTTTCTGAAAATAGCTTTAGAGCGTGGAAAAGTCGATTTGCAGGAAAGCTATTTAAACTGGTACACTTTGGTAATCCAGTACTCCACCCGATTCTCATTCAACTGGATCACTTCCCAGCGCGATTTATGAATAGCTTCCAGAACGCGTTGTACGACCAGGGGATTGCCGGTTGAATTTAAGAGCACTCTGGATTGTTTGACGTTGCCGTTTTTGTCAATCAGCAGTTTCATTACAACCCGGCCTTTTATTTTTAAATCGTCCACCCTGGGCAGGGCTTCCACGATCTGGCGCGGCATGTAGGGCAGGGCGTCTTCCGTTAAAGGGAGATCACCATTAAAGGGGCTTTGCACGGTGACCTGATCGGCCGCTTCAATGGGAATCTCTTCAAGTATGTCGATCTCTTCGCCGGCTACCGGAATGACCGGTTTAGCGGGCGGGGGCGCCGCTCTTCGTTTTTGTACCGTTCTTGGTATTTGTACCACCTTTATGTTTTGAATTTTCATGGCCGGCAAAGTTCTGGGCAAACGTTTAAATTGTGGAAACATCCAGAATAAGAGGACGATCAGGAGCAAAACCAGCACAAAACTGATCTGTAACTGTTTGACGTAGTTTAAGTTTCTTGGGGTCATGCTTTTTTCATCTTTTAGACCTGAATTAGAATCTAACGCTACAATTGTTCAAAAGGTTTGAAATCGGTCATTTGATTAAAATATCGGTAATAATCCCGTTAAAACCGTGATCGAGCATCTGTTTTAAAACCGGTTCCTTTTTAATCGTCCACACGTAAACTTCCTTTCTGAGACGTTGCGAAATTTCCAGAAAATGGGCATTGATCAAATGGTAATGGGGATGCCAGGCATCGGCTTTGATGATTTTATCAATATAGCGATGGACAATGGAAAAGTTGCGGAAGAGATAACCGGTGCGTATTTCCGGAAACTCTTTTTTAACGACGCGCAAAAAATTGGGACTAAAAGAAGACAACCAGACCTGATTTTCGACTTTGAATTTTTTGATTTCTGAAACAATAGCACGGATCAAATTGGAATTGTCAGACAGAAAATTTTTTACATCCAGATTGATGGGCACAGTATTCTTAAAGTGATCTAAAAATTGAGAAAGGGTGCAGATTCTGTCGTCGTACTGATAGGGGCGATGATTAAATTCCAGTTGCAGCAGTTCATTGAGCGGCGTTTTGCGAATGGTCTTCAGAACCCGGAAATGCCTCCAGAGCAGGAAATCGTGAAATAAAACGATTTCGCCTGTACCGCACATGCGAATATCTACCTCCAGCGCCGAGGCCCCGTTTTCCAGGGCCAGTTCACAGGCCTTGATGGTGTTTTCGGGCGCCAGTCTTTGGGCGCCACGATGCGCAATGATTAATGGGGATTGACCATCCATTTTAAACAAATTTAAAGTTAAGTGTTAAAACGATTACTATAGTTGTCAACAATAGTAAAATGAACCAGTAAAGGATTTTCTGCCACCCTTTTTTAAACAGTAAATTTTGTCCTAAGATAGCGTAAGAGACACCGGAGATAAAAATAGTTCCGTAGCTCAGCACAATACCGATTTTCGCCACAGCGGGCAACCAGCCCGATAAATACAAGAGTCCCGTAAAGGCAATCACCGTGGTATTGAGCTTGCCCCAAAAATTGGCCGGTGTAGGATGCCCTGTCCTTTGGGCGGTAATCCAGCCAACAATAACGATCATGACATCGCGATAAATTAAATAAATAGCTAAAGGGAGTGGAAAGCTGCGGTACAGGACCAGTAAAATAAGACCAAGACCTAAACCAATTTTATCGGCCAGTGGGTCCAGTATTTTCCCTAAATCCGTTACTTGATTCAATTTGCGGCTAAAGTAACCATCTAAAAAATCGGTACAGGCTGCAATTAAGGCCAGAACAAAGACCAGCGTCTGGATCGATGGCTTTTGATAAGGCATTAACAGGGCAATAGGGATGATTAAGATGAGACGCAGCAGACTAAGCACATTGGGCAGATAGAAAAATTCCTTTGTTTTGATCTCCATAGACGAACCTTCTGCTAAGAATTTTACGAATATGCAAAATAATTGAAAATCAAAACAGAGGCAAAAATATTTGTAGGTTCCGTAAATTGTGAATTTTAGCGTTATTCCAATGAATCCCGAGAAACGGGGCTTCGAATGATTTAAAAGATTGCGCAGCATTTTCCCGACACAAATGGAACATCAATTGAAATGATACCTGGTGAGGGCCTGTACGGGACTGTCATTTCAAATCCCGCCTTAGCGGGATGAGAAATTTTTTCCTCTCTGAACGTCGCATTCGCTCTGAGCCTCGGTCGAAATGATTAAAGCGCAGGCTCCCCCGATTTCCAGAAATAACTGCCCATTCAAGGCGTGTAGTCACAGGATATTCATATCCCGCTGGCGGCAAAAAAATTATCGCCCTGACCTACCTATTTTTTTGCAACTCATGTACTCAAATTCCGGAAGAACCAAAATCGTTTGCTACACCCGCAGGCAATAAACCTGCCCCTAATGACAGTTAGCAGGCCTGAATCCTGCGTCTACGCGCAGTAAAATAGGCGCTGGCGGCCGATGAATCCCTTATGGTCGCAAAAAGTTTAATTAGATATTAGTTAAAGAAATGCTTATATTTACACAAAAAATGACGAGGAAGTTAAAATACAGCAACTTTATTAATATTGAAACGAAGGAACGTTTTAACATTGCCGTATGAAAGTTTATTTAATCATAAATCTTTTAAATCCAGGGACGGGCGGATATGGAAATTAAGTCTGTAGAAATGACCGGATTTAAAGGAACAGCGCCCTCTGCCAGATTCGATTTTGAAACATTCCAATTTTCCCCTCATCAAATCCCGTTTAATCATTTTCCGTTATTTTTTTACAAGGCGGTTTTTGGTATTTTATTTGGTTTTTCGGAAGAACAAAAAAAGAAATTCAGAATTGCGGACAATTCGGTAAAAACATTTACCGGGCTGGTGCACCTGAAAATGGATAATAGCGAATTCCTGGTGGAACGGGATTTTGAAACAAACTTTGTGGCCTGGGTTCGCTTGCAGACCGAAAAAATAAAAACCATTTATCAGGGTAAGGACATCATCAGCAATGGTTCCCACAAACGCTATCTTAAAACGTTCAAAAATCAAATTCCCGATCTGATTCTTTCCTTAAATAAGGCCTGTAAAAAAATTAATGCCCTGCAAAATCAATTTACGTCTAATAATCGTTTGGGCAATCAGGATCAACTGCAGGAGCGGCCTGCCAATGTCTATGCCTTTTCTGCTGCACACCAGGAGTCCCAGCCACCAAAAGCGAATATCCTGCCCGAAGATCATCCCTATCTGTTCTATGAAATTTTTAATAAGGCTCGGGATGCCATTATGCTCTGGAGAATAAACCCGGATCTTACGCCTGGTACCTGTATCGAAGCCAATCGGGCCGCCTGCGCATTGACCGGCTATTCACTGGAAGAGCTCCGGCAAAAGAGTTTTCTGGATTTAAAACCGGACTTTGAAAAAGATCGCATCCAGGGCCTGTTCCAGACATTGCTTGAAAAAGGGCATTTAAAGATCGAAACCGTCAATGAAACCAAGGAGGGTAAAATCATTGACGTTGAGATTAATGCCCATACCTTTACTCTGGCTTCACAACCCGTTATTCTTTCGCTAACAAGAGATATTAGCGAAAGAAAATATTTCGAAAAGGAACTTCTTAAATCCACAACCCGATACAAAGCTCTGTTTGAAAATGCCAGCGATGCGGTTTTCCTTTTGGAAGATAAACAGATAATCGACTGCAATAAAAGCGCAATCAGGCTGTTAAATCTTACCAGGAAGAAAATGATTGGTAAGGCTTTTGATCAATTCTGTACGAAAATTGAAACGATCGTTTCGTCTAAAAAACAGGCTGCTTCCTTTAGCCAGATTATGATCCAGGCCCAACAAGGTCAAAAAACCCGCTTTTATTGCTGTATTGCCCGAAGCGATGGGAAAATTCTGGAAGCCGAGGGCCGTGCCGAATTATTACGTCTGGAAGGCAAAAAGATTGTTCAGTTAATCGTCACCGATTTAACCGAGATCAAAAAAACGCAACGCGCGCTTTTAGAAAAAAATCTGCAGTATCAGAATTTTATTAAAAATTCCCTGGTGGGCATCTGGCAACTGGAATTTCCTCAGCCGATTCCGGTGGACCTGCCTGTCGAGGAGATTGCCCGCAAGATTCTTTATGAAGGAAGATTCGTAGAAGTCAATGATACTTTAGTGCAAATGTACCATAAACAGAAGGCCAGCGATATCATCGGGCAAGCGCCGGCAGCCTTTAGCGTTGACCATGAAGCCAGCATCAAAACTCTGTCGCGTTTTGTGCAGAATAATTTCCGCATGGATTTGCATGAGAACGTGGAAAAGATCAATGAAGAGGAACAAAAATATTTTACGAATTCCTATTTTGGTTACGTAGAAGATGGGAAATTACAATGGATGTGGGGTCTGCAAATTGACATTTCGCAACAAAAAGAACTGGAGGAACAGTTTTTGCATTCGCAAAAGATGGAAGCCATAGGTATGCTGGCCGGCGGCATCGCTCATGATTTCAACAATATCCTGACGGTCATCAATGGCTACGCCGATATGTTAACGCGGCGCATGAAAGCCGATGATCCTCTGTTCAAATACATCGGTCAAATCAGACAGGCCGGCGAGCGCGCTTCCAATCTGACCTCTCAACTCCTCTCATTCAGCAGGCGCCAGGTTTTTCAAACCCAGGTGATCGATTTGAATGCTTTGATTAGCGGGATGATCTCCATGATTCAACGCATTATTGGAGAACACATCGAAGTCATTACGCGACTTTCGGCAGACCTTTTTCCTATCCAATTCGATGCCAGCAAAATTGAACAAATTATCCTGAACATGGCCGTGAATGCCAAAGACGCCATGCCACGCGGCGGAAAGCTCTTTATTGAAACCAAAAATGTGGTGCTCGACGCGCAATATTGCGCCAGGAATCCAGAAGTACGGGAAGGCGAATATGCGCTGCTGACCATCGGAGATACCGGCATGGGGATGGACGAACATATTTTGAAGCACATCTTTGAACCCTTTTTTACAACCAAGGAAAAAGGCGTGGGCACAGGCCTGGGATTGGCCACGGTCTATGGTATCGTCAAGCAGGCCAAAGGACACATCACGGTTCGCAGTCAGGTGGGGCAGGGCACAACGTTTTCCATCTACTTTCCCAAAGCTTCTACCAGCACAGCAATTATTGAAGAAACAGAAGATGATGATGTTTTATTAATGGAAGAACTCAAAGGAGATGAAACCATTTTAGTTGTAGAAGACGACCCCACAGTCAGACAGGTGATTGTTGAAACCCTTTACAATTATGGTTATCGTGTGCTGGAAGCCATGGACGGGCAGGAGGCGCAGGAGATTTTTGCCCTGAGCGCCGATCAAATCGATTTAATTGTTTCTGATATTGTGATGCCCAGAGTGAACGGCGTCGAATTTCATTTACAGATTTTAAAGAGAAACCCGGATGTCAAATTCATCTTTATCTCCGGATATTCGGATAACGAAATTCTAAGAGAAGCGGAATTAAATAGTGTGGAATTTATTCAAAAACCTTTTAAATTAAACGAGTTGGTTCAGCGCGTCCGAAAAGTCTTGAATCGAAGCCAACATGCTAAAAGACAGAAAATGAATTGAAAATCTGTAAGTAATGTCAACTTCCTCTAAAATAGTTTCCATTAAAATTCTGCCGGAAAGTGTAGAACTGCTCATCCCGCAAAACAGCTCTTTGACTGAATCGTTCATAAGCGCCGGCCTGGATTTACAATTACCCTGTGGTGGCGCTGGTACCTGTGGCAAGTGTAAAATCCAGTTCATCAAGGGCGCACCGCCGCCAAATCTACAGGAAGAGGTGCTGCTCAGCCGCCAGGAACTGCAAGACGGCATTCGGCTGGCATGTTTACAAAAGGCTACTGCTGACTGCGAAATCCTCATTCCCCAGGCCTTACGTCTCAAAACCCGACTTCCAAAAAACCGGTTAAAGCACCAAGAAATCCGGTTTAAGCCCCTGGTTCAAAAAGTGCTGATTCATGTACCGGTAAAAGAGATTGAACAGGCGCGCAGCGAGACCGATCTAATCCTGGAGAAACTGCGGCATTCGGTACAGGCGGATCTTTTCATCCATGATGCCAATCTGTTTAAAAAAATCTCTGCAGCGCTCAGAGAGCAGGATGGCCGACTCACTGTAACGATTTTTAACGCCCAGATTTTAGACCTGGAACCCGGCGATACCAGAACCCAAAATTATGGGCTGGTCATCGACCTGGGAACGACCACCATCAGTGTGTTGTTGCTCGATCTATCAACCGGTCAAACCATTGATTATGCGGTCCTGCCCAATCCTCAGGCTGCGCACGGCGCCGATCTGATTTCACGCATCCAGTTTGCTTCGGGCTCTGCACAGCATAGCGAAAAGCTAAAAAATGCAGTCCAGCAAAAATTAACAGAACTGATCGAGCAACTGTGCCTGCAACATCAACTTCTGCCTTCCAATATCTATCTGCTGCTGGTGGCGGGCAATACCATCATGAGCCATCTTTTCTGGGGCATTTCACCCAAATTTGTAGGCCTGTTTCCTTTTAAACCGGTCGTTTCCGCAATGGTAAGGCAATTTAATGCTAAACTCTACCCGGGGCGATTTACCATTCCCGTGGCCCTCAGCCTGCCGCTTATTGGTGGGTTTGTCGGCGGGGACGTAGTGGCGGATATGATCACCGCCGGCCTGGCAAACGACGCGCAGCGGCAAAAGGTACTGTTGATTGATATTGGTACCAATTGCGAGGTGGTTTTAAAACATGGCCGGCAGATGGTTGCCACATCGGCGCCAGCCGGACCGGCGCTGGAAGGCGCTAACATTGAACAAGGCATGCGGGCCGTTGCCGGGGCGCTGATCGATCTGCATCGAGATGGCCAGACCATGCGCTGGCAGACCATCGACCAGGTTGCGCCGCAGGGAATTTGCGGCAGTGGACTGTTCCATATCATTCATTATCTAAAACAAAAACGCGTCATATCCGAAGAGGGACAGATTGCGCTCCAGCATCCCGATGAGTTCTGGAACAGGCGCATTGTTTTGAAAAATCGGCAGGCTCAAAAGATTTTACTGGTGTCCAAACAGGAAGGCGCAAGCCGGGACATCTATTTAAGTCAAAAGGACATCCGCCAGTTCCAGCTGGCCAATGCGGCCATTAGCACAGCCTGGTGTCTTCTGTGTAAAACCCTGCAGATCGAACCGGCAGAAATCGATAAGGTGGTCATTGCCGGCGCTTTTGGCAATTTCATCCGGCCCTTGAGCATGACGGCCCTGGGGACTATTCCGGCGCTGAAAATCGATCGGGTGCAATTCATCGGCAATGGCTCTCTGGAGGGCCTCAGGGAAATTGCGCTCAACAAACAACTGTTCGATCGGCTAACGCATTTGAGCAATCAGGTGCGCTTTGTGGAATTGGCTTCCGATCCGCAATTTCAGGAGGTGTTTGTGGAGCATCTGAAATTGAGAAGCAGAAAAGGTTAGTCGCTTCAGGCGGTGGCGCAAATTGAATATCTGGTAGGACAAACGAATTTTTACCTGCAATAGAAGCGGAATGATCCATTTTGTTGCAATGCAGAGCAAATATTTTTTAAAGAAGAAAACAGGCTTCATCGGCCATTTTTGATGAGGCCGAAGGCAAAGTACCATTTTACAAAAGGGGAGAGATGAAAAGACGATTTTTGATCAGTATTCTGGTAACTTTTCTGGTTCTGGCTCAGCTCTGGGCCGGGGAACAGCGTTTTGCCTATCTGGGGGATTTTACCCTGGAAAATGGGCAGAGCATTAAACAATGTAGAATAGGCTACCGCACGTTTGGACAGTTGAACGCCCAAAAAGATAACGCCATTTTGTTCCCGACCTGGTTTGGAGGAAGCAGCGAACACTTGTCTAAATTGATCGGTCCAAAGGGTTTAATTGATAGCAGTGGATTTTACATCATTGCCGTGGATGCTTTGGGTAACGGTATTTCTTCGTCCCCGTCCAACAGCGAGGAACAACCTGGAAATGCCTTTCCGGTTTTTTCGATAGCCGATATGGTGCGGGCCCAATACCTGCTGTTGACCGAGCATCTAAACATATCGCACCTGTATGCCGTAATCGGCGGCTCCATGGGTGGAATGCAAACCTTCGAGTGGATGGTGCGCTATCCGGAGTTTATGGACAAAGCCATTCCTTATGTAGGCACTCCGCAATTTTCGTCGTACGATTTTCTTTTATGGCGCCAGGCTTTAAACATCTTGAACATAGGCTGGCGCTACCACGTGCCAGCGGATTCGATCCGCGGCTTATTAAACACCCTGATTGCTTTGCATGTGCGCACCCCACAGTGGATCGTTGAGCAATGGAGTGTGAACAAGGCAAAAGAACAACTACAATCGTTTTTTGCACCGGAACCCAAAGTCTTTACCAATCAAAATTTTGCGGCCCAGATTAAAGCCATGCTGCAACACGATGTGAGCAGACCTTATGGCGGAGATTTGCGTAAAGCCGCAAATAGAGTAAAAGCCAAAACTTTAATCATAGTCGTTAAAACCGATCACATGGTCAATCCCTTCAAAGCACTGGAGTTTGCTGATTTATTGGGCTGCCAGAAGGTCGTTCTGGATGATCCTTGCGGACATCTGGGAATTGGTTGTAATTTACAAAAGGTGGCTAAGATCATTCGTCAGTTTCTGGAAAAGAGTGATGAGTAAAAACAAAAAAATTTGCTACGAACCGATTGGTTTTGTGCGCAGCCAGCACACAGATCCTTCCAAAATACCGGTTCAACCCATCTACGCCGACGGGGTTAGAGGTTATGTGGAGATAAAAGAGGAACTGGTCGAAGGATTGATGTTTTTAGAGGATTTTTCACACATCTTTTTAATTGTGCACATGCATCTGAAAAAAGAGAAAAAATTAAAGGTGGTTCCCTTTTTTCACAACCGTGAAAAAGGTATTTTCGCCACCCGTTCTCCTGCCCGACCCAATCCCATCGGTTTAAGCCTGGTGCGCCTGGAAAAGATCGAAGGGAATAAAATTTGGGTGAACGACCTCGATCTGATTGACGGTACGCCGGTGCTGGACATTAAACCGTTTACCAGAGAATTGGATAGTCGGCCCCGAGCGCGGGACGGCTGGATTGAACAGATCGATCCGCAGGAGGCCAGAAAAAAAGGTCGGCGTCAGGTTTAAAAAAACATCGGGCGCGGTGAACGCGCCCGATGTTCTGGCGATTAAGAACAGTACGAATCAAAAACGCTGCGTAAGGTGTTCGCTATGGCTTCCGGGGATTGTCCCTCAATTTGATGTCTGGGCATAAAATAAACCAGCTGACCGTCCACAAACAGGGCCATGGAAGGCGAGGAGGCCGGGTATTGTGTGATCTTTTCACGCACTTTTGCTACAGCCTCCAGATCGACGCCGGCAAAGCACGTACCCACTCGATCGGGTAGATTGACATGGTTCATCACCAACCGAATGGCGGGCCTGGCGCTGCCTGCGGAGCATCCGCAAACAGAGTTAATAAAGACAAAGGTGCTGCCTGGCCGATTGAGTTGTTCATCGATTTCCTGCGCGGTACGCCACTCCACCAGTCCGGCATCGATCACCTCCTGACGCATGGGGCGGATCATCTCCTCTGGATAGCGGGAGCTTCGCATTATATTGAGTTGTGACATGGTTTTCCTCCGTTTATTAAATTGTGTTTGGTCGCGTTTTTTAAAGGTTCGAATTCCGTCGGCAACGATTGCCAATCGAGTTCCATTTCCTTGTCGCTGCCAACCAGATAGCCTGTTGCAAAACGCTAATCATTGCCTGTTGAATAATGAAAAACGACACGCTTTTGTGGGATATTCCCCGACTCTGAGATTACTTTCTTTGAAAAGGTTAAGTTCTCTTTGTGCTTTTTGTGGATTCCTGGTGTTCTTTGAGGTTGATGAGCGGTTGCGGATACGTTACCCCGGCCGATCAACTTTACACAGTTTAACCGGTTTTCGGGGAGAACTCTCCACTGGCGAGACCTGAATCTCCCCTGCACCGGAGGGGACTAAGGGGTGGGGCAAAATCTTTCAAGCCGATTAATACCTTCCAGCCTCTTAATCTTTAATCTTGCCTTATTTTTTCCTAATTAAAGCCAGGCATTTGCCGAACATATTGGCGGTTGTATGAATGGTGGTTGTCTTATGAAACAGAATGACTTCTTTAATGAATTTGAAACGAAGATTCTTAATAAAATAAAGCTAAATGTCAAAGAATATGACGAATTGTTTAAAAAGGGCCTGGAGCTCATTCGTAAAATACCTGATAGTCAGGAACTGTTTTTGAGCATTCTTGAGGAATACGAAGACCGGCTCGAGGAATTACCCCCAACCGAAATCCAATTAGAAAATCTGCAAAACTTTGATGCCGATGTAAGAGAAAAAGTCAAAGCGCTTATTTTGTTCGGTACTCAGGCGGCGCTCATCAATGAAAATGCCAAAATGCAAAAAGAGTTACAGTTGTTGAACAAGAAATACAAGGATTTGCTGAGCATTGTTACCCATGAATTTAAAAATGCTCTTACATCTATTTACGGCTACAACCGCATTTTGAAAAAACGCGTTGAAAACCACAAGTATGATAATTTATCCCCGTTGATCGACAACATTGATCGTCTGACTAAAAATTTATTTAATCTGGTGGAAACGTTATTGAATATGTCTTTGATCGAAGAAGGCAAACTGACGCTCAATAAGCAACTATTTGATTTAGCGGATGACGCTATTGCACCTTTAATTCAAGAACATGAAGAAGCCCTGCGTGAAAAAGGCCAGAAGATCGTTCTGAAAACCAGAGAAAAGGTTGTCTTTTATGGCGACCTGCATCTGCTCCAGGTTGTGTTCAGAAATTTAATCATGAATGCCATTCAATATGGTGAGCGCGATACGCGGATTGAAATTGAATTTTTCAACAAAGAGGGCGTTCTGGAGATCCATTTTTTAAACTATGGCATAGGCGTCCAGGAGAATGAAATCCCTTTAATGTTTGAAAAGTTCTCAAGATTTTCTAAATTAAAAGGTAGTCATAATGTTGGTTTAGGGCTTTACACCGTGAAACATATTATAGAAATGCACCAGGGTAAAATTAGTGTTAAATCAAAAGCAGGGGAGTGGATTCAATTTATCATCACCCTGCCCAATGTTTACAATAATTCGGAAGAAAAAAATGGCTGATATTGTTCGTTTTCATGTGCCGTGTAAAATCGAATACACGGGAATGGTAGAAGATTTTTCCGAACTGATCTCCAATCACCTTAAGGTGGAAAAGGAACAGCGGAGAAAGCTGGCGCAAAACTTAAGGGCCGTGGTTAATGAGGTGTTTATTAACATTGTTAAACACTCCAATACCTCCGCTATCGATGAAATGGTGCGCTTTCAATTTGAGATGGGCATGAATTTCATTGAAATTTCTATCTTTGATAATGGGCCCGGATTTGAAGCCGAGTCGCACTATCCGCCATATCCTCCTTATCTTTTAGGGAAAAAATTCCCCCTGAACAAAGTGCTGGATGGCTTTGTTTACTTTAAAATTCTGGATCCCTTTACCGTCTCTTTCATCTTTGAAGAACAGCTTGACCTCGAAAAGGATTTCGAAAAGCAGGAAAACTTTTTACGAGATCATGGCCTGGGTCTGTCCATTATTACTAAAATTATGGACCAGGTTACCTACAGCTACATCGGTGAAGGCCGATTCGATTGGAAGCTGGTGAAACAGATCGCTTCAAATGCCCCGGGTACCTGATTCTATTCTACCATTCCTGAGTGTACAATCTTTAACTTCAGAATGGTAAAACGTTTTTCTGCCATTTCCTTTGGACCTTACGACGTTCTTAAACAGCGCTGATTAAGAACGTAAATCGCTTCTTCCCAGAGGTCCTGAAACGATTGGCTGCACACAGGATTTTAATTTTCTGTCCGGATTAATCAGCACATAGGGGAATGGTTTGTTAAACGCCAGAGAAAAAATGATCGGCTACGAACCAATACCAGGTCCTGCAGGCAACGGGGAAAAGACGAGACATAAAATTTCCCCAAAAAAAGGGTGAAACTTTCCTTTTAAAGTGTTATATTTATGTTGAAGTTTAGTTTACGCGTTTTGTCATTGAATTAACAAAGGGGGAGTTATGAACAACTCATTGAACCAACCACTGACTGTTTTGAGCGAAGACGAACAGATGCTTTTTGATTCGGTAAAATCTTTTGCCGAAGAGCGAATTAAACCCCTTTCACGGGAAATGGATGAAAAAGCCCGCATGGAGCCAGCCATTATCAAAGAGCTTTTTGAAATGGGCCTGATGGGCATTGAGGTACCTGAGAAATTCGGCGGGACAGATTCCAGTTTCTTCATGGCTATTCTGGCCGTGGAAGCGCTCAGCTATGTGGACCCATCGGCGGCCATTGTGGTCGATGTGCAAAATACCCTGGTGAACAATGCCTTCATGCGCTGGGGGAGCGATTACCTTAAAGAAAAATACCTGCCTCAGCTCTGCGAATCCAAAGTGGGCTCCTACGCACTTTCTGAAGCCGGTTCCGGTAGCGATGCCTTTGCGCTGAAATGCCGGGCCATTGATCAGGGCGATCACTGGTCTTTAACCGGACAAAAAATGTGGATTACCAATGCTGCGGAAGCCGAAATTTTCATCATCTTTGCCAATGCGAACCCGGAAGCTGGTTACAAGGGGATTACGGCCTTTATTGTGGAAAGAGATTTTGAAGGCTTTACCGTAGGAAAGAAAGAAGACAAACTGGGAATTCGCGCCTCTTCTACCTGCGAGCTCATTCTGGAAAATTGCAAGGTTCCAAAGGAAAATGTACTGGGCGAGGTAGGAAAAGGCTACAAAGTGGCCATTGAAACCTTGAATGAAGGGCGCATTGGCATTGGGGCGCAGATGTTAGGCGTGGCCTCAGGCGCGCTGGATGCAGCGCTTAAATACACTCAGGAACGGGAACAATTTGGTAAACCGATCGCCCAGTTTCAGGGCGTGCAATTTCAACTTGCTGATGCCGCTACCGAATTAGAAGCGGCCCGTTTGCTGGTTTACAACGCTGCCCGCCTGAAAGATGCCGGCCAAAAATTTATTAAAGAAGCGGCCATGGCTAAATACTTTGCTTCCCAGGTGGCGCAAAAAATTACGTCCTTAGCCATCGACCTGTTTGGCGGTTATGGATTTACCAAAGAATACCCGGTGGAAAAACTCTTTAGAGACTCAAAAATTGGAACCATCTACGAAGGCACTTCCAATATGCAATTGGTGACCATTGCCAAACAGTTGCTCGCTTAAACTGGCCAGCCAGTCGAACGTTCTGGATAATGTTCCAGAGGCGAAAAGGCCATTCCATGTATGGTTTCTTAGTTGGAATAAAGGCATGAATTCCTCCTCGCTGTATTGAGGCGGGGAGGAACTAAATGCTTTCTCTCCTTTAAGATGAGCCACAGCACGCCCAACCGAGGAGGCAAATATCGAAGAATTTTTGTGTGAGGTGCCGGAATCTTTTCTTGTTCACATCGCTAACCGGCTTTAATTTGCTTTAACTGGATTTTGGTCGATAAATTTATTAGTTTTCATACACTTCAGGGATGGATGTTGATTTAGGTCAGGAATACCTAAAGGTCAAATCAGACAGGACAGACAACATGTTAAACTGCGATAGAGTTAGAAGCAAATTAAATACAATGATCCTTGGACGCAATTTGTACTGCTTCCAGGTCATCGATTCTACCAATTCCTATCTGCTGGAACTGGCGCGCGAAGGAGCGCCCGAAGGAACGGTAGTGCTGGCCGAATATCAAACGGCCGGACGGGGTAGAAAGACCCGCCAGTGGTACGCCAGCAGCGGTAAGAATCTGTTGGTCAGCATTCTACTGCGCCCCGAACTGGACATTGATTACGTACAAAAAATTACCCTGGGCACGGCCATTATTCTGGCCAACACCATTGATCAGTATTTAAAGGAGAACCATCTGCCGCCCCTTAAAATTCAGTTCAAATGGCCCAATGATCTGCAGGTTCAAAATCGGAAATTGAGCGGCATTCTTTCTGAGTCTATTCTGCACAACAAAAAAATTGTAGCCCTGGTGGTGGGCATTGGAATCAATCTGAATGAAATGCCGGAAGAGAGAAACGCTGAAATCCGCGAGAGCGCGGTTTCGTTGAAGGAATTAACCGGCGCCGAGATCGATCGGGAAAGTTTTTTGTGCCGTTTGCTGGAAAATTTCGAAAAAGGCTACGAACGCTTTGAACGAACTCTGTACCGCAATGTAATCGATGAATGGAAAGAACGTTGTAGCCAGTTTGGACAAAAAGTGCTGCTGGAAACGCCTTTTGGCGAAACAGAGGCCATTGTCCGAGATATTGATGATTCTGGCTACCTCATTTACGAAGACAAATCCGGACAATTGCACTCATTGGTAACGGGTGAAGTAATAAGTGAGCAAAAAGATGTTGCTGGCATTTGATATTGGAAATACCCACACTGTGGTCGGCGTGTTTAAGGGAGGGAAACTCATCAACCACTGGCGAGTAGCCTCGGAATTGGCGCGTACAGAAGATGAGCTGGCCGTATTGCTCCACCACTTTTTCGAGCTGGAGCAGTTGACCTTTACGGACATAAACGGCGTTTGTATCTCCTCGGTTGTTCCGGATTTAACCGACATATTTCAGTATTTTTCCCGACGCTATTTAAAATACGAACCGTTGATTATTGACGCTTCTGTAGATCTGGGCATGCAGATACTTTACAAAAATCCGGCGGCCGTGGGCGCCGATCGCCTGTGCAATGCGGTGGCAGGCATCAAAAAATATGGCGCGCCCTGTATTGTCATCGATTTTGGCACCGCTACCACCATTGATTGTATTAATGCTCAGGGCGACTATCAGGGCGGCATCATCTCCCCGGGCATCGAAACCTCCATCGAAGCTCTGCATCTTAAAGCGGCTAAATTACCCAGGGTCAATTTTCAGTTCCCTGACGAACTAATTGGGCAAACAACCGAGGAAAGCATTCAAAGCGGTATTTTTTGGGGATCGGTTTTCTTAATAGAAGGCCTGGTTAATAAACTAAAAGATCTGCTGGGCCACGAGGCCAAGGTCATTGCCACCGGAGGGTTGGCTTCCAAAATAGTGTCTTACACCAGCGTGATCGATCATGTGGATACCTATCTCAGTCTCGAAGGCATGTATTTTATTTATCAAAAAAATCGCCAAAATGCCCCAGCATTAAAAGAAGAATCAAGTCAGAATACCATTTAAAGGGTAGCAGCAAGATGAACGGTCGGAAAAAAATTTTAATCCTCCATAGAAACAATATTATTCAGGAACGGATTGCCCGCTATTTAAAAGAAGTAGGCTATTCCATCATCATTCCGCCTAATGTCGATGATGTTTTCAGCCTGGTAAAATCCATGAAACCGGATTTGATCCTGTGGGGCGCTGCCTTAACGGCCAAAGCCAAAAATATTATTAAAAAGATCCGTTCCTTAAAAGCGGGCCGGCTGATCTCTATTATCGTGATGATTCCGGATGTGGAATTGTTTGAACGTCTGGAAATAAAAAAGTTAGGCATTGATGACACCATTGAACTAACGCCCAACTTTAGCGAGTTAAAGATTAAAATTCAGATTCATCTGGAATTGCGGGAGCGCATCCTCAATTACGAACGAAAGATGTGGGACCTGCAGAAGATTGTGGAGTTGCAGTACTCCATTTTGAGTACCAGCGATGTGTACCAGCTGGGAGAGACAGTCAGCCATTTTATTCAATTGGTGGTCGATCCCGATTTTTTAGTGCATTTCATTTATGACAATAAGAAAAAAGACTACGAATTTAGCGCGGCACTCTCCAAAAATCGCCTGGGCACAAAGGCCAAAAATGAAATATTAAGCATTCCTTTCTGGCAGCGCTATTTCATCACCCATCCCAATTTTGAAGCCGATCGCGTCCAGGATCCGTACATCCTCGATTTTCTTTCGACAATAGGTCTTCATGGAAAAACCTTTTATCAGTTTCCCTTACGTTTCAGCCCGCAACTGTTTGGTCTAATTCTGTTTGGTTTTAAGAACGAAGTGAATCTGTCCCGCGATCGCTTTAATGAATTGCTGTTTGTCTCCAATATTGAAAAACGGCGCATTGCCGAAATTTTAAAAGGCGAGGCGCAGGCAGAAAAATCTACGGATGACACAACGGAAATCCGTTATTTGTTCCGGCGCATGAACGAAGATAAAGTGGCCCGGCACCTCAATCAGCAATTGCTGGAGCATCTGCAGGGCGATATCAGCATCTTTTTTAATTTTCATGAGGGATTCCGCTTTTTGTATCCGCAATACTTTTTTCAGCCCAATGGCAATGAACTACGCTTCCAGCAGGAAAAACCGCCCATCATTCTTCTAAAAGACTATCCAACCATCGAAAAATTTCTGGAATCGGATGTGTCCAGTTTTGTGGTAAATTTCGATCAGCAGGAAATGCATGATGTCAGAAATATTCTGAAAACCATCACAGGCAGGGATTTCCATCAGGGTATTTTGTACAATTTGCGCATTGGCAGTGAAAAAAAAGGTTTGATGGTCGTGGCCTCCGAACGGCCGGATCAACAATTCACTCCGGCTCAAATCATGGAAACCGAAGAGTTAATTGCCAATGCTACAGCCGTGCTGGAAGAGAGCCGCGTGGTTAAGCAGGCTCAAAAGACCTTAAAACAATTGGACCGCATTTTTGAACTGGGCAAAGATTTAACCCTGGAAAATGATGTCAATGAATTGCTGGACAAAATCGCTACCGCCATTCGCCGAACTCTAGGCTGGAATATCGTCATTCTCGACCAGATTAATCCCTATTCCAACCAGATTGAAAACGTCTGCTATTACGGCCTGACCCCGGCTTCTTACGAAAAAATAAAGGCCTCGAACAACAATGGCTTCTTTGTGGAGCTGATCAATAAGGCCTTCCGAATCAGCCACTCCTATTTTTATGACAACCAGTTGAGCAAAGAGAATATTACCCCCGAAGATCAACTCCAGTTCCAGCTCTCTCTGGGCCGGGAATGGAGTGATGAAGACTGGCTGATCATCCCCATCCGCAGTAAGGGCCGGCAATTGGGTTACATTGCTGTAAATGATCCGGTTGACCGCGTGCGGCCCACCGAAGAAAAGGTGCGCAGCCTGGAGTACTTTGCCAACCAGGCCGCCGTTGTTTTAGAAAATGCCAAACTGTACCTCGATTTAAAGAATTCCGAAGAAAAATACCGTTTGTTGGCCGAAACCATGACTATGGGCCTGGTGACCTGCGATTTTCAGGGCAAGATCATTTACATCAATCAGAGCCTGGTCAATATGTTGAAATACAACGATCAGAATGCCTTGCTGGATCAGAGTTTTTACGATTTGTGTTCGCTGAAAACCCGCAGCGAATTTGAAAATCAGATCGCTAAATTGACGCGTAAGAATCTTTCTTCCAAAGAATTGGAACGGCTTTCCAGAGATGGCATCGAAATTGAACTGATGAGTAATGACAATGAATATATTCCGTTTAGAATCTATTTAACGCCCTACTACGAGAATGTTAAAAAAGCAGGATTTATTGGCGTTCTGGCCGACTTAAGGCCCCAGCGTCGCCTGGAACAATTAAAAGCCGATTTTAATTCCATGATTGTTCACGATTTAAGGTCGCCTCTTAACATCATCCAGGGCTACATCGACATCGTGCGTAATCAGGTGGTGGGCAATATTTCATCGGAACAGGCCGAACTGCTGTCGATTGCCAAAGAGAATGTGGACAAAGTCTTAAAGTTAATTGACAATTTCATGATCGCTTCGAAATTGGAAGCCGGACGTTTTGAACTGAATATCGAAATTAATTCCATTAATGCCCTCATTGAAACCGTGTTTAAACATTACCAGATTCTGGCCCGTAAAAAGAACATTCAGATGGAATTGGACCTGGACGAGAACATCTCTTTCTTACAATTTGATCGCTTACGCATTGAACAGGTGCTCAACAATTATTTGAGCAACGCCATTAAATTTACTGGTCCCGGCGGAAAAGTAACCGTTTCCAGTCGTCTGGTTAAGGAAAAAAATGAATTGACCGGCGATGAAATCATGGCCGTACATGTGGCGGTGAAGGATACCGGCGTCGGCATTCCTGCCGAAGAACAGGAAAAGGTGTTCAATAAGTACGAACAAACAGAAGCCGGCAAAGATGCCTCATTGAAAGGCACCGGATTGGGGCTGGCCATCAGTAAAGAAATTATTTCGCTGCACAATGGTCGTGTCTGGTTAGAAAGTGAACCAGGGAAGGGCAGTACTTTTTATTTTAGTTTACCCATTATTCCAGTAAAAATTTAATCGTGTATGGCACAGGGAAAAAAGAAAAAAGACAATAAGACCACGCCGTTAATGGAGCAATATCTGCGCATCAAGGCAGATTACAAAGATGTTTTGCTCCTCTACCGTATGGGCGATTTTTACGAAACGTTTTACGAAGACGCTAAGCTATTGTCCAAAACTCTGGGCATTGCTTTAACCAAGCGTGCCCACGGCAAAGCGGCCGACGTACCGCTGGCCGGCTTTCCCTACCACGCTCTGGACAACTACCTGCCCAAACTGCTGAATGCTGGATTACGCGTGGCCATTTGTGAGCAGGTGGAAGACCCCAAAATGGCCAAAGGCGTGGTAAAGAGGGAAGTAGTAGAAATCGCCTCGCCGGGGGTTACGCTTTCTGAAAAACTGCTGGACAGCCGTTCCAATAACTTTTTGCTGGCCGTTCATCTGGATGAAGAGCTCTGCGGAATGGCTATTGCCGATGTGTCCACCGGCAGTTTTCAGGTGGCCGAATTTCCGGCAAAACATCTGTTAGAACATCTTGTTCGCTACCAGCCGCGAGAAATTCTGGTGGCTTCCGCACGCCTGGATGAGGTGCAGCGCTTAACGACCAATCACCTGAATGCCCTGCTTACCAAACGCGATGACTGGTTGTTTGACCGAAATTACATGTATGAACTTCTGCTGCAACATTTCAAAACCCACTCCCTGAAAGGCTTCGGAATCGAAGACATGGATGCCGGCATTGTTGCCGCCGGCGTAGTGCTTCATTATTTGCAGGAAAATTACAAAACCCGCTTAGAACATTTTATCCACCTGCAACGCATTAATTTTTCCAATTACATGGTACTTGATGAAAGTACCAGAAGGAATCTTGAAATTGCCCAGTCCCTGGCTGGCAGCGGCCGGCGCAATACCTTGCTGCACTTCATCGATTTTACCACTACGCCCATGGGCGCCAGGCTATTTAAGCAGTGGATTCAGCAACCGCTCCTCAATGAAGACGAAATCAACCACCGGCTGGATATTGTAAGTGAGCTGTTTGAATCGCCGGACATTCGCCGCGACCTCAGGGACGAGCTGAAACAAATGTTCGACACAGAACGCCTGCTGGGCAAAATTGTCACTAATCGGGCCAATGCCCGCGATGTGCAAAATTTGAGCGCTTCCCTAAAACAGATTGTACCCATTCAATCCATCATCGAGCGATCCGAATGTCAGAGTTTGCGACAACACTTTGCCTCTTTTACCGTGCTGGATGATCTGACGCAAAAGATCGATCAGGCCATTGTTGATAATCCGCCACTTACCCTACAGGAAGGCGGTATTATTCGGCCGGGTTACAACAAAGAACTGGACGAATTACGGGAGATTTCCGAGAGGGGCAAGGACTGGCTACTGGAGTATCAGCAAACGGAACGCGAACGCACGGGCATTCCGACCTTAAAGGTCAATTACAACAAAGTCTTTGGATACTACATCGAAGTCACCCATGTGCATAAGGACAAAATCCCGCCTGAATATGTACGAAAACAAACCCTGGTCAATGCCGAGCGCTACATTACCCAGGAGTTGAAAGAGTGGGAAGATAAAATTTTAGGTGCCGAAGAAAAGATCAATGACCTGGAATACCGGCTATTTCAGGAAATCCGGGAAGAAGTAAGCCGGCATATTGAACCGATTCAGCGCAACAGCCGTTTAATCGCCGAACTGGATTGCTTTTTAAGTTTGGCCACAGCCGCTGTTGAGAACAATTACGTGCGTCCCCAAATCAATAGCGGTACCATTCTGGAAATCCGCGAAGGCCGCCATCCGGTGGTAGAAAAAACATTGCCGCCGGGCGAGGATTTTATTGCCAACGACGCTTACCTGGACCCGGAAACGGAACAGATCTGGATCATCACCGGGCCCAACATGGCCGGTAAATCCACTTTCCTGCGTCAGGTAGGTTTAATCGTCTTAATGGCCCAGATCGGCTCCTTTGTTCCGGCGAAAAAGGCCAGCATCGGTATTGTGGATCGCATCTTTACGCGCGTGGGAGCCTCAGACAATCTGGCTTCTGGAGAAAGCACCTTTTTGGTGGAGATGAATGAAACGGCCAACATCTTAAATAATGCCACGACGCGCAGTTTAATCTTGCTGGATGAGATCGGACGCGGTACCAGCACGTTTGATGGTTTGTCGATTGCCTGGGCTGTGGCCGAATACATCTATCGGGAACCGCGTTTACGCTGCAAAACTCTGTTTGCCACCCATTACCATGAATTGACAGAATTGGCTTTGCTCTATCCGCGTATCAAAAATTACAATGTGGCCGTGGAAGAATGGAAAGATCAGGTCGTTTTCCTGAGGAAAATTGTACCGGGCGGATCCGATAATTCATACGGCATCTACGTGGCTCAGATGGCCGGCCTGCCGGCACCCTTAATCGCCCGCGCCAAGGAGATTTTGAGCAATCTGGAAGCCAATGAGCTATCGCCGACCACACGCAAACCCAAATTAGCCACGCGGCGCTCCGGACGCACCTACGATGCCAATCAGCTAAGCCTGTTCGATTTCCTGGAGAACAAAGACCAGCAGAAAGACGAAAAAGTCAAAAAAGAGCTGGAAAAAGTCGATATTAACAACCTTACTCCACTACAAGCTTTGCAAAAACTGGATGAATTAAAGAAACTGATTGAATGAAACAAAGCTTACCTTGCAGTAAATTGATTAGCATGCTGGCCCTGGTCTTTTTTGGGGCCTGTGCCCCGCTTACGGTTTCGCAGGAACAGTCCTCTTTCTATCCCTATCACTTTGAATCCCTTCGTGTGGAATTAGTCCAATTACAATACAAAGAAGAGCCTGGACATACGGTGGAACACATACCGCATCAGGTACTCGATTCCCTGGTCTATCGGGCGGAATGTGTGCTCAAATTTTATCCGGATGATCTGGTTTGGCGCCATCCCATCCTCCTGGTGCTCCATACCCGGGGCAAACAAAAGAAATTCTGGTTTAACAAACGCCTGAAAGCGTTGAGTAACGACCGTGGGCGGCGGTTTCAATTTTACTTCAAAACGCCGGCCAAAGCGCCCTGGGCGCGCTTCACCCTGGGCCGTCCTCAACCTGCTGCGTCGGATTCTCTGATTTACCTGCCAGAATATGAAAATGTTTTTAAATCCCGAGAGGCCTGGCTGCCCCAGACGTTGAACCAGTATCTGAATTTATGATGTAAAACCTCGGTTTGAAGTTAAATTCAATATAATTAACAATTATTGAACTTTTTGTCTTGATTTACAAAAGAATTAATTGTATTTTCAGTTTAAACAATATTTAATGGTGAGATAGTAACAGGATATTTGGAGGTAAACTTTATGAAAACGGTTACGAAAAAAGATGTAGCCAAAAGGACTGCGCAGGAGCTAAACGAAAAGATTTATACGGCGGAAAAATTTGTTGATGCGGTCTTTACGGTTCTACGCAAAATCTTGAGCGAGGCTGATCCCGAGGTTAGAATAGAAATTCGCGATTTTGGTGTGTTTGAAGTTAAAAAGACCAAACCCAAACCAAAAGCCAGAAATCCGCGTACCGGAGAGATCATCTATGTTCCGGCCCGTCGTAAAACGCATTTTAAAGCAGGGAAGCTCTTAAAAGAAGTACTGAAAGAACCTTTACCTCCAGAGCAAGAATAAATCCATAGGCCAGCAGACGTAATCTGTTTTTTATGGGGAGAATATTAGGTTTAGATATTGGAAGGAAGCGGGTGGGAGTGGCCATAAGCGATGAGTTAGCCTTTTTAGCCCACCCTCTCAAAACCATCCCCTGGAAAGGATATAAATTATTTGCCAGAGAATTAGAAAACCTCATAAATGAGCACTCCGTCACAAAAATTGTAGTGGGCGTTCCTTATACTCTGGAAGGGAATATTTCGCAAAAGACTGAAGAAATTCTTCGTTTAATTGAAAAATTACGTAGACGATTGACAATTCCTGTTATTGAAGTCGATGAAAGCTTAAGTACCAAACGGGCGCACGATGCCCTCCATCGTGTTGGTAAAAAACCGAGTAAAAAGCGGCAGCAAATTGATCAAATCGCTGCGGTTTTTATTTTGCAGGATTATTTGGATTCGATTCAATCACTTTAGGAGGAAAATTTTATGGTAATCATGATGGAAAAAGAGGCTACGGAAAGCCAGATAGAGCATGTTATAGAGTTCCTCGATGAAAAGGGGCTTTCTGTACATAGATCCACCGGGGTTGAACACATTGTTTTAGGCGTAATTGGCGATGTTTCCAAATTAGATATCCGCGATCTCAAAGTTTTACCGGGGGTGGCCGATGCCTATCGAATATCGGTTCCCTACAAGATGACCAGCCGCGAATTTCAGCATGAGAATACGCGCATTCGACTGGGAGAGGTGGAGATCGGCGGCGATGAAGTGGTGGTCATTGCCGGGCCCTGTTCGGTTGAATACAAAGAACAGGTCATGATTATTGCTGAACGCGTTGCCAAAGCCGGTGTAAAAATTTTAAGGGGAGGCGCCTTTAAACCCAGAACCTCGCCCTATTCTTTCCAGGGCCTGGGCGAGGAAGGACTGAAAATTTTAAGGGAGGCTGCGGACAAATTTGGGCTGTTGGTTATCACCGAGGCCATGGATAAGGATCAGATCGAATTGATCAGCGACTATGCCGACATCATCCAGGTCGGTGCCCGCAACATGCAAAACTTCTCCTTCATCAGGGCCCTGGGAAAGGCCCGAAAACCGGTGTTCCTGAAACGGGGCATTGCCGCTACCATCGAAGAATGGCTGATGTCTGCCGAATACATCCTGTCCGGTGGCAATAAAGAGGTGATCCTCTGTGAGCGCGGCATCCGAACATTTGAAACGTACACGCGTAATACGCTCGATCTTTCCGCTATTCCGGTGGTTAAAAAACTAAGCCATTTACCGGTTTTTGCCGATCCCTCTCACGGCACCGGGTTGCGCAATAAAGTGATTCCCATGGCCCGGGCCGCAGTAGCTGCCGGAGCGGATGGCATCATGGTCGAGGTACACCACGATCCAGAACACGCCCTGTCCGATGGCGCGCAGTCGCTCTATCCCGATCAGTTCGATGAGTTGATGAAACAGATACGCGTCATTGCCGAGGTGATCGGACGAAAAATCGCTGCTCCCAAACAATGAGATGCCGTTAGCAAAAACAGGGAATCGAATTGTTGACCTATGTTTTGCCTGAGTGCTGCTATCCATTTTAAGCCGGAGATGAATTTTGTAGAGCAAGGTGGTAAAAGATGAAAATTGTGATCAGCGGGCTGGGGTTGATGGGCAGTTCATTGGCTCTGGCTCTTAAGAATAAACGACCGCAAATTGAAATCTGGGGGTATGATTTCCCCTCTGTGACCAAGCAGGCCCTGGAAAAGAAGATCATTGATCGCCTGGTGCGCAAATGGCCAGACGATTGCGCCGGTAAAGACGTGGTCTTTTTAGCCACGCCCATCAAGATCATTGAAAAACAATTAAAAGAGCTGCACGGCGTGGTGGATCGACAAACCATCGTCACCGACCTGGGTAGTACCAAACAAAATGTGCACCAGATTGTAGACGAACTGCAATTCAGCGCCACTTTTATTGGCGGGCATCCAATGACCGGTTCAGAAAAGAGCGGTATGGAAGCGGCCAATCCCTTACTTTACGAAAATGCGGTGTACATTCTCACCGGAGTCAATGAACAGAATCGGGAAATGGCCGAAAACAGACTGGTCCGATTGTTGGAAGAAATAAAGGCCAGAGTTCTGCTCTTGTCCCCACAGATTCATGATGAAATCATGGCCATGATCAGCCATTTGCCACAACTCATCGCCATCAATCTGGTAAACATGGTGGGCCAGAAGAATGACCCGCATAAGCCCTATCTGGATCTGGCTGCCGGCGGTTTCCGCGATTTAACGCGCATTGCCAGCAGTAATTTTGCCATCTGGAAAGATATTTTAGAACGCAATCAGAACAATATTAAACAGGCCCTTCAGGAATTGATCCGTCTTCTGGAGAGACAAACGGAAAATATCAGCGACCTGTCTGAAGATTTCCATTCCGCCAATTATTATCGTAATCAGATTCCTAAAGCTTCTAAGGGATTTTTACATCCCCTGATCGATGTGTTGGTCTATGTGCAGGATCAGCCCGGTACGATTGCCCGCATGTCCAATGCGTTAGCCGAGCATGGGATCGATATCCGCGATATTGAATTGTTAAAAGTGCGCGAAAAAGAGGGCGGGGTGTTTCGCATCTCTTTTGACAACATGGAAGAAGCCAGACAGGCCATTTCAATATTGAATGAACATCATTTTAGAGCCTTTTTAAGAGAATAAGGTCCAGGAGAAATCAGTATGGAAAAATTACGCGTTGCTCTGGTAGGATTGGGGAAGATTGCCCAGGTTGCCCATTTGCCAAGCCTGAAAAAAATGGAGGATGTGGAGATTGTGGCAGTTTGTGATGTGGATGAAAAAAAGATGGCCCGTATTCTGTCCAAATTTAAAATCCCCAGATGGTACAATGTGTTTGATGAGATGTTAGCCAGGGAAAAGATTGATGCTTTGCACATCTGTACGACCAATCATTACCACTATCCCATGGCTTTGATGGCCTTGCAGCGAGATATTCCGGTGCTGATCGAAAAACCCATTGCCCTCAATGCCTCCGACGCTCAGCGTATTGCCGATCTTTCTGCCCGACGCGGCGTGCCGGTGGTGGTGGGCATGCACAACCGCTTTCGCGACGATGTTAAATTGTTAAAAGAATTCCTGCAGGAAAACGAGCTGGGAGATATTTTCTACCTGAAAGCCGGCTGGCTCAAGAAATGGACCAAAGAGACCCTTTTAACCTGGCAGATCAAAAAGCAATATTCCGGCGGCGGAGTATTGATGGACCTGGGAATTCAACTGATCGACATGGCGCTCTTTCTTATGGATCAGCCCAAAATCCGCTCCGTGCGTTTGTTTGGTTACAATATCAAACCCCAGTATCAGGTGGAAGATTCTGCTCTGGCCGTGCTGGAAACAGAAAACGGTGTGAGCATGACCATCGAGGTCAGCTGGAATCTGCACCTCGATCACGATGTGCAGTATCAACATCTGTTTGGTAAAAACGGTTCGGCTTATCTGAATCCTCTACGCATTCAAAAAGAGCTGCATGGTAATCTGGTTACGGTAACCCCGATTTCGGATGAGAAAGTCAGAGATCGCTATTTGCGCGCCTACGAAGCCGAAATTCAGCACTTTGTCCGAGTGGTTAAGGGAGAGGAAGAGAACATCTCTTCGGCGCAGGATGCCGTGCAGACCATGAAAGTCATCGATGCTTTGTACGCTTCCATGGCCGATCGATCCGAAGTAAAATTGATTTGACAGCAGAATTTAACCTCGGGAGCGGAATTGGTTTGGATTTTTTAACGCAGCTATAGCGACTGGCCGTTCCAGAACAAAGTGGTTCTGAATGTCCCCCAAAAATTCATAAATAAAAATTCTTAACTTATTGAAATTTAAGAAAAAAATGATATGATTTTTTTTGAAATAGTCTCAAAAAAAGGCTTCACGTTTTGTAAATTTTTGTGGGTTAAACATAAAAATTATTTTTTTAAGCCTCTTGACAATAATTGAATTTCTTTTAAATCTGAAAATCAGTTTTTTTAATCTAAGGCAGCATAGCCGCAACCAAAATTGATAGAAACTGTTTTAATCACAATTATATTTCGCGCAGATTTAGCAGATATTCGCAGAAATAATTTAAACCAATTCTTCAACACGTCCTCCCTAAAACGGCATTAAAATTTTCGCATCCCGCTGTGGCGGGATTAGATCTTTTGAAGGAAGTATTCTAATCCAGCTTTGCCGGTATGGCTCTGGATATGCCTTTGATTTTGGTCAATTCGGCCGTAATATGCCCCACAATGACTTTGGTGGTCATCTGCACCGGAATTTTGAGGGAGTCGGCGGTTAGCCAGATGGTGATTTTGCCTTCGTGCTTAAAAATCCCCTCTTCCATCAAGGAAGGCTCCAGACGCCAGCAACGAAATTTTCCTGCTTTCACTTTAACTACTTCCGGGCCGGAAACAATCACCGGTAACTGGTAAACTTTCTTTTTTTCGTGGGTTGGAATGTAAAGCGTGTCGTTGGCCTTCAGATCCTGGGTGCGTAAAAAGTAAAAGGCCGAAAGGGCATCAAACACGCCGCTGGCCGGTATTTTTACTTCGTAAGTCTCTTTTTTTCTGATTTTCATACCGTCTTTGTAACGCAGGTATGTTACGCGCGCTACGGAATCCTGGTAAAAATAATCCACAAAGGTGTCTGCTTTGTAACCGCCTTCGCGCAGCAGTTTTTCAAAATGAAGCGAAAAAAGCCTGGAAGCGTCCATGTACGAATTGACCACATCGCGCACCTTGTACACCCAATCGAAAGTGCGCGTGCTACGGGCCGTTGTTTGAATATGATAATAGCGATCCTGCTCATGGCTTTTCAATCCAAGCACCTTCATTTCGGCTTTCCCGGCGGTAATAAAACCGTAGCGTAGGCGAAACGACAAACGTTCCCCGATTTCAAAAGGCAGTTCAGAAACCGTGTATTGTTGCGCATTTACATCTAAAGCTGTAACCTGCTGCGCAGGTCCGTAAAGAAGTGGGAACATCCCCAACCAAAAAGCAAAGACTGTGTTCATTACGCCTCTCCGATTGCACTCTGTTTAGCGGACTGGCCGGCCAAGAGTTGATTGTCGTACAAGGTTTTGTAAATGCTGCTTTTCTGGTAAAGTTCCTCATGTGACCCAATATGATCAATACGTCCCTGATGCATGACCACAATCTTATTGGCATTGCGAATGGTGGACAGACGATGGGCAATGACCAGCACGGTGCGGTTTTCCATCAGGTGATCCAGGGCCTGTTGCACCAGACGTTCAGATTCCGTATCCAGCGCCGAGGTGGCTTCGTCTAAAATGAGAATGGGTGGATTTTTAAGAATGGCGCGGGCAATAGCCAGCCTTTGTTTTTGCCCGCCTGAAAGTTTTACGCCCCGTTCGCCGATGTGCGTGTCGAGTCCCAGTTCAAACTGCTGAATAAAATCCCAGGCATTGGCTGCCCGAGCCGCCCGAATAATCTCTTCTTCCGAGGCGTTGGGCACGCCATAGGCGATGTTGCCCCGAATGGTGTCGTTAAAGAGAATGGTTTCCTGACTGACCAGACCGATCAGTTTACGTAAAGAAAGCAATTTAATAGTGTTAATGTCTATACCATCTATGGTGATGCGACCCGCTGTAACCGGATAAAAGCGAGGCAGCAGGTCCACAATGGTGGTTTTACCAGCGCCGCTGTGGCCCACAAAAGCGACGGTTTCGCCCTTTTTTATGCTGAAATTTAAATCCTGTAATTCAAAATCGTCGTCGTGGTTGTATTTGAAATAGACATGTTCGTAGAGGATTTTGTCTTTGAAGTCAGCCAGGTCGATGGCGCCCGGCGGATCGTAGGTTTCTTCCGGCTGTTCTAAAATATTAAAGACGCGTTCCGAGGCGGCCAGACCGGTTTGCATGACGTTATTGATGCCCGAAAATTCCTGAATGGGTTTGAACATGGCAAACAGAAAGACCAGAAAACGGACAAAATCTTCTGCCTGCAGACCGGCATTCTGGTACACCATACGTCCGCCAATCCACAATAAGGTCACCAGAGTAAGAACCAATAAAATTTCGTTAATGGGCGTGGTGGCGATTTTCAATCGTTCCGCGCGGAAAAGTTTCTTGAAATATTGAAAATTGGTCTCTTTAAAACGCTTTTCCTCACGAGGTTCATTGGTAAAAATCTTGACGATATTTATGGCCGAAATCGCCTCCTGAAAGACCAGCACGACATCCGCTACCTGCTGGAAAACGCGTCGGCTGCGACGGCGAATGCTTTGCCCAATCTTGTAAATCACATAAAAGCTAACCGGTAAAATAATGAAGGTAATTAAAGACAGTTTAACGCTAATCAGCAGTAAAATCACAATGTTGGCGATGATTTGCAGAGGGGAAAGAATGATCTTGCCAAAGCTTTGATTCAGCACCTGCTGGATGGCGTTTACATCATTGAACACAATCGAAGTGAGGGTGCCGCTGTGATGTTGATGGAAAAAAGAGAGTGGCAGGCGTAGTAGCTTAAATTGCAGGCGGTTGCGAATATCGACCACGACTCGCGCCTGAATAAAGGTGAGCAGCAGCTTGCGGCTGTATTGCGAAACGTTTTTCAACAAGAAGGCAATGAAAATGACAAAACAAACGATCTTTAAAGTCTGAAACCGATCTTTGCGCAAGATGAAGGATTTGATCTTATTGTTTATTTGCTGGTAGAGCCCCTGGCTCTGCCCGGCTATCTTACCCAATTTTTGTGTCAGATCGGATGAGGGAGCGTCCTGGGTTTGGGCTGGAGCGGCCTGCTCCATGTAAGCGGGACTGAACAATTCGCGCACAAAATCCACAGAAATCCAGATCGATAAATTGTTAAACAGAACGTAGGAAAAGGTCAGCAGTATGATGAGTACAATGCCTTTCCAGTACGGCTTAATAAAACTCAGTACTTTGAAGTAAAGATTCATGCAGCGGTTATTCCCATTAATTGACTATTTTTCTTACGAATATGGCTTCTATTAAAAAAACCTGAAATTGTTCCAGGCAATTTAATTGCAAAAATTTAAGATTTTAGGCAACTTATTGCCAATTTAAATATCAAACGATGAAGGGATGCAAAAGCGAGGGCAATAAACGCCATCTTTTTCCGCCGGCGAACGGCGCGATAGCGGTTCCTGGCGTGTGGCCCAATTTTATTAATAAAGTGAGATAAAATGCGCATTGTGTTGCTACAACCGCCGATTGAAGATTTTTATGCCACGCCCATTCGGCTGCAACCCATAGGGCTTGCCTATTTAAAAGCTGCTGTTAAACAGCACTTTCCGGAGGTGGATGTTATTTTAAAAGATTTTCAGCAGGGCTATGGTCGGCGAACCCTGGCTCTGCCAGAAGAGCTCCGATTTTTGAAACCGTATTATGCTTTGCAGGATCAAAGCCCTTTTTCTACTTTTCACCACTATTACCGTTTTGGCGCCAGCATTGAACAGGTGCTCAGCGAGTTGCAGGCCCTGAATCCTGATCTCGTGGGGATTTCCATGCTTTTTACGGCCTACGCGCCGCAGGCTCTTGAACTGGCTCGGGCTGTCCGCGAAACCCTGGACGTGCCTATTCTCATTGGCGGAGCGCATGCTTCAGTCCGGGCCCAGGAATTGCTCGCTTTGCCCTTTGTGGATTTCGTGATTATGGGAGAAGGGGAGCGGCCCATGGTTGAGCTGGTAAGGCAATGGCTCACTTCCCGTGACTTTTTAAAAGTACCCAACCTGGGCTTTAAAGATAAAAACGGCTGTCCGGTCTTAACGCACAGAGCCGAAAACTTTGACATTGATCAACTTCCCTTTCCGGATTTTAGCGATCTGCCCGCTGAGCACTATCGGGTTGGAAAAAAGCGCATGAGTTTTTTAGTCAGTTCACGCAGTTGCCCGTACAAATGCGCGTTTTGTTCGGTGCATCAGACCTTTGGACATGCCTTTCGCCTGCGCAGTGTGCAAAATATTGTTAACGAAATCGAGCAGCGCCTGGCAGAGGGGATTGAAATCATCGATTTTGAAGATGATAATCTGAATTTTGATCAGAAACGCTTTGAACGGCTTTGTAAGGCTTTCATTGAGCTGCGCGCCAGCCATGCCTTAGAATTCATGGCCATGAATGGTCTTTCTTATTTTCGATTGAATGAAAGCCTGATCGATCTCATGTGGCGCGCGGGTTTCCGGGAAATGAATCTCAGTCTGGTCTCAACGAACGAAACGTTGCTAAAAAGGCTTAAACGGCCACATGATTTACAAAGATTTGAACAATTGGTGAACAGAGCGCACAGCCTGGGAATGCGCATTGTTTCTTATCAGATTTTGGGATTACCCGCTGACACACCGGAATCGATGTTGCAGACCCAGAAATTTTTAAGCGCCATGCCGGTGCGTATTGGAGTTTCGCCCTTTTACGTGACACCGGGCATGCCCATTCACAGGGAACTGTCTTTAAAACAACAGGCCGATTGGGTGTACGGGCGCCTGACCAGTTTAGGGGCAACGGATGATGCCGCGCTGCGCCGTTCCATTTTTACCCTGTTCATCCTGGCGCGTATGGTCAATTTCCTGAAGGAACTCGAGCTACCGGAGAGGGAAGTCCATTTGCAAGAAATACTGAGCAATCGACACCACTGGTCGGGGCGACGGTTCTGGGGGCTTGAAATTTTGTTTCGTTTGTTGAATCAGAATAAGTACTTCATCTTTAACGGAAAGGAGCTGAAACCGTTACTGCAGTTTGATGTTGAATTGGGCCAGGCCTTCTGGGAGCACATTGTTTTCATCCGTCGTCTGGATGGGGGAAAGATTCTGCTGAGGCAGGCCAGGCAAAACCTACAGGGCAATCCCAAACGTTTGAGTAGATGAACATTTAAAAATCAAATTTTACAAAGCAAAGATTTAAACTCCCCCTTCCCTTTTTTTAAAGGGAAAGGGGCCGGGGGGATGGGTTTTAAAAAAAAAGCTCGCCATAAATGCTTCGCCCTCACAAAGTCGCGGATTGAAGCACGAGTTACATTGCTCTTTCGAATGGTCTGCCAATGTAAGGGATTCTCAGAATGACATGCCGGCACGGTTCCTCACCGCCTGGGCATAAGTTGCCCCTTCGCA
>NZ_JBSMDE010000174.1:0-8506 GCF_056497305.1 Caldithrix sp.
TCTGTGGTTGTTTAAATCCCCAAGGAAGGTTTTTGGTTGCGGCTGTGCTGCCTTAGAATACTTCCTTCAAAAGATCTAATCCCGCCACAGCGGGATGCGAAAATTTTAATGCTGTTTTAGGGAGGACTTGTTGAAGAATTGGTTTAAATTATTTCTGCGAATATCTGCTAAATCTGCGCGAAATATAATTGTGATTAAAACAGTTTCTATCACTTTTGGTTGCGGATATGCTGCCTTAGATTTTGTATTTATTGCAAATAATCAGACTGAAAACAAAAATCAGAATAATGACGCCCAACACGCCCATTTCGATCATGTGGGGCGTAAATTTTTCCGGCAGATAGGCGCTTTCTACGCTGATGATTAAAATGCGTCGGACAGAGGCAATCAAACCAATGATAAAAAAGGGTTCGGCGCTCAGTTTGTGCGATTGCAGAGACAATTTTACAGTATACAAAATCTCTACCACCATCAATACCAATAACACACGGTCTATCAATCTAAGAACGCCATGAATGAAATCGGATGATTGAAAGGTTTTACCAACGACCAGCAGGGAATTGTAAATTAAAATGGAAATTGTAATGACCAGGAGAAAGCCAATGACCACATAAACTATTTTTTCAAACCAGATGAACAGTTTCTCAATTACACTCTGCTCGGTTTTGTACATATAACCTTCCTCGCTATATGAAACTAAAGATAAAAAATTTCAGGGAAAAGTCAACTTTCCATTAAAAAAGAGTGGATTAATCCACCGGACATTGTAATTTCCTTAAGAAAATGAGAGAAGAGAGACTAAATAGCCCGGAACCTATCAGAATAAGAGCAGGCGAGATCAGATGGAAGAGGGCTCCGGTGACTAATGGGAAGATTGAAGAGATGATATTCATAGCACCAAAAACACCGCTAAATAACACGCGGTTTTCTTTATTGGAAATTTCCAGCAGGCCGCCCTCAATGGAAATTTTGTAAGCGCTGATCCCACTGCCCACATAAAAAAAGAACAGGTAAAGCATAAACACCAGTCGCAGCTTTAGAATGAGGAGCGCTAAAAGAGGCATTAATCCGATGAGTAGAACAGTGATTTTAAACAGCCCTTTGAATCCTTTCCCTTTTACCACTTTGCGCCAAAACCAATTGGACAAAATCATCCCGGCGTATTGAAAAAGCAATAGATTGCCGATGAGTAGTCCGGAAAAATCGAAGTTCCCCTTGAGTGAACCGGTAATAAAGGGAATAAGAACCAGGGAGGCAGATAAGGCATTAGCCATCAGGATCAGATTAAGCAAATTTGGATTTGTTTTTAAAATACCGGGAATATTCTTCAGTAAGCTAAAAATTGAATAGCTTTGATGGTGGAGTTTTACTGGTTTTTCTTCCAGCGCCCAAAATCCCAATGAAGCGATGAGCAACATGCCGCTGGCCATAAAAAACAGGCGCAAATAGTTGGCCGGAAAACCATATTGCCTTAAAATAAGATTGACCGCAATAGCCGAAAGGGCAAGTCCTAAAGCGCTCAGGGCCTGTTTAGTAACAATGAGATGTTTACGCTGTTCCCCTTCAAAACTAAGGCCTAAAAGATGGGTATAGGATAATCCGGCAAAAGCGCCGCTAAAAGTGAAGAGCAGCATCCAGAGATAGACACTGATCATAAATGGCGCAAAACCGGGATTGTGCAAAAACCAGTAGATGGTGCCTCCAATGCCTAAGAGGGCCAGCACGCGCAGATTGATGCCCAACAAAAGAAATGGCTTTTTGAACGCGCGGCTGCTTAAAAACGGAGTAAAGATTAATTGTGAAACCAGCGGAATACCAATCGATAAAAAGGTCAGAATCCCAATATGCCACATGGCGCCGCCGGCTTTTACAATTAGAGCCGGCAGTACGGTGTTGTAATCTGTAAAAGCCGAGGTAAAGGAAAACCATAAAGCGTGCCACAAAAAACCATAATAGTTTTTTTGATTCAAACGACCGCATCCTCTTTTTTATGAGTTTGTGTTTGGATGTGTGGCCGGCTTTTAAGTTACAAAATTTAAGGCAAAAAAGACTTTAAAAATCTGGATTTAGCGCCTGCTACAATATTTGCTTTTGCTGAGAAAAACAAGTAAATTGATTAGCTTTAAATAAAATTTGTGCAATAGGAGGTTTTATTCGCATGATAAAAGCTGAAGTCAAAAAAATATCCAGTTCCAAGCGGGAATTAAAAGTTACGTTAGCTAAAGAGAAAGTAGAGGAAATTAGAGAAGAACAGGCCAAAAAGTTGCGCAGAGAAGCGCAGGTGCCCGGCTTTCGCAAGGGAAAGGCGCCTTTAGGTATGGTAAAAAGGCGTTTTGGGAGTTTAATAGAGGCTTACACCCTGGAAAACGCCCTTGAAGAGAGTTTACGAATGGCCGAAGAACAGGAGAAGCTCAGAATTCTTGGAACTCCTGAAGCCAAAGAGGTCGCTCTGGATGACGAGGGGAATCTTGTTTCTCAAATTGAATTTGAAACATTTCCGGAAATTGAGCTAAAAAAATACAAAGGCATAGAGCTGACCCGCGATAAATATGTGGTAACGGACAAGACCGTGGAAAATCAGATTCAGCAGCTACTCAAAGCAAAAGCCGAAATTTCGCCCAGCGATGACCCGGTAGCCGAGGGCGATCTGGTTAAGGTTGATCTACAGGAATCGGATGAGAGCGGTGTGCCGGTGATTGGCAAGATGTACGAAGATGTGGAATTTAAAGTGGGTGAAGGCCGCTTTGACAAAGAGATCGAATTGCAACTAATTGGGATGCAAGAGGGCGATACCAAGCGCGTAGAAAAAGTGTATCCGGAAGATTTTCCGCAAAAAGAGTTTGCCGGAAAGAAGGAATTTTATGAAGTTACCGTTAAAGAGATCAATCATGAACGCATCCCGGAACTGACCGATGAATTCGTTCAGGAATTAGGCGATGAAACTTTAAAGACGGTTGAGGATTTAAAGAAAAGACTCCGTGAAAATCTCGAACGTCAATATGAAAACGAATCGCAGGCGCGGTTTGAAGATGACTTGATTCAGACCTTGTTGGCAGAAAATGAATTCGATGTTCCGAAGGTGATGGTTGAAAATTATCTGGACGATTTAATTCGGAAGGCCAAATACCAGTATCCAAATGTACCGGAAGAGGAGTTGCGCAAAGCTTATCAGGCTAACGCAGAAATTATGGTTAAGTGGTATTACCTGCTGCAAAAGATAGGTGAAGAGGAAAAGATTGAGGTTACAGATGAAGAAATTGATCAATTTCTGCAGGAAAGAGGCGAAAAAGAAGAAGATCGCCAGAAACTAAAAAAGAATCCACGATATGTGGAAGGGATCCGGGAAGAGCTGTTCTACGAGAAAATAAAAAATTTTCTCATAGAAAATGCAGAGATTAAAGAAAACGAAATTGTACTCGATTGATAATTGAAGAAAGGAGCTGGCACATGCCTTTAGTTCCCATAGTTATTGAGCAAACTGGAAGAACCGAACGGGCCTATGACATATATTCCAGGCTGTTAAAAGAACGTATTGTCTTTTTAGGTACGCCGATTGATGATAATATAGCCAGTCTGGTGATTTCGCAATTGTTGTTTTTGGAAGCCGAAGATCCGAACAAAGATATTTATCTTTACATCAATTCGCCGGGTGGTATTGTCTCTTCTGGTCTGGCTATTTACGATACCATGCGTTACATCAAGCCGGATGTGGTAACCACCTGTATGGGGCAGGCGGCCAGCATGGGCGCTGTTTTATTGGCGGCCGGTACAAAAGGCAAAAGATATGCTTTACCCCATGCCCGCATCATGATTCATCAGCCTTTAGGCGGCGCCGAGGGACAGGCCTCTGATATTGCCATTGCAGCCAATGAAATTTTGCGCATCAAGAAGGTGTTGAACCAAATTCTGGCCGATGCCACCGGAAAGCCCATTGAACAGATTGAAAAAGACACCGACCGAAACTATTTTATGTCGGCTCAGGAAGCGCTGGAATACGGAATCATCGACAAAGTATTAACCTATCGTAAAGAAGAGGGAGAGAAGGGGAAAAAGTAATGAGTAAGTCTTTTCGAGGCCCAATATTTCGCTGTTCCTTTTGCGGGAGAAGCGCTGAAGAGGTGGAGAGCCTGATTTCCGGCCCGGATGTACACATCTGCAATTACTGCGTGCAGAGCGCCAATGAAATCATTGCCCGACACAAGAAAAAAGCGGTGATCTCCGAAAAACGTGCCCTGATTCCACCGAACAAGATCAAGGAAGAACTGGATAAATACGTCATCGGCCAGGAAAAGGCCAAACAGATTCTTTCGGTGGCCGTTTACAACCATTACAAACGCATCAATAACATTGTTGATGCGGATGACGTAGAGATTGAGAAGAGTAACATCCTTTTAATTGGTCCCACGGGTACTGGGAAAACATTACTGGCCCACACCCTGGCCAAAATATTGCACGTGCCTTTTGCCATCGCCGACGCCACGGTGCTAACGGAAGCCGGTTACGTGGGCGAAGATGTGGAAAATATTCTGGTGCGTTTGTACCAGGCCGCTAATTTTAATGTGCAGGAAACGCAGCGGGGCATCATCTACATCGACGAAATTGACAAGATATCCCGAAAGGATGGTAATCCCTCTATTACGCGTGACGTTTCAGGCGAAGGGGTTCAGCAGGCATTGCTTAAGATTCTGGAAGGGACGGTTTCCAACATTCCGCCCAAAGGCGGTCGCAAGCATCCTGAACAAAATCTGGTGGCCATTGACACGCGGAATATTTTGTTCATTGTTGGCGGGGCTTTTGAAGGACTGGAAGACATCATTTTGAGACGCATTGGCGAAAAAAACATTGGCTTTGAAAAAACGTTGAGTGAAACGCACACCTTGAGTAAAAGCGAACTTTACGCCATGGTCGAGCCGGAAGACTTGCTGCAATACGGACTCATTCCCGAGTTAATCGGTCGTCTGCCGGTCATCGGAACGCTGAATGAAATTGATGAAAAAGCGCTTTATTCCATTTTGACGGAACCCAAAAATGCCCTGGTAAAACAGTACAAACAATTGATGAAGATGGAAGGGGTTGAACTGGAATTTGAAGAAGGCGCGCTAAAGGCCATTGTGGCTAAAGCCATGAAGCGCAAAACCGGTGCCCGTTCTTTACGCTCTATTATGGAAGAGGTGATGCTGGATGTCATGTTCAAGGCGCCTTCCATGGAGGGGTTGAAATCGGTAACGATTACCGAAGAAGTGGTAACCAGCAAAAAGGAACCGATTTACCAATTTAAGAAGAGTAAAAAGAGCGCTTAAGGAAACCCTTAATCTTATTAAAGATCAGCGGAGCCGTGCTCCGCTTTTTTTTGCTATTGACTGGCTTAAGAACACATTGTAAAACATCGTTGAAACACATGGGATGGCAATGAAAGAATACGAAATCATTGAATTAGATTTAACTAAAAACTACGTGCTTACTGTTCTACCGCTAAAAGATCTGGTGTTTTTCCCACACATGGTGGTGCCGCTGATTGTAGGGCGCCCGCAATCGATCGAAGCTGTTGAACGGGCCATGGCCAGCAATCGTATGATCTTTTTAGTGGCCCAGAAAAATCCCGGTCAGGAAGAGGTAACAGGCCGCGATTTGTACCGCTTTGGAGTCATTGGCCGCATTTTACAAATTGTGCGTTTGCCCAATAATCTGCTTAAAGTTCTGGTGGAAGGTCTGGTGCGGGCAGCGGTTTTCAGCTATCGTAAGCAAAGCGGGGTGATCCGCGCCACCCTGTCTGTACCTTACAGCTCGGTGCAATACAATGATCGAATTGAAGCCTCGCGTCGGGAATTAATCTCACTATTTAAAACCTACATCCGTTTAAATGAAGAGCTACCGGAGGAATTGCTCTTTTCTGTCAATCAGATGGAAGACATTGAAAAAGTTACTGATTTCGTTGCCAGCTATCTGGATTTAAGGATTGATGAAAAGCAGCGTATTCTGGAAAAACACAAGCTTGAAGATCGCCTGCAGTTGCTATTGGGACTTTTGAACCGCGAAAATAATATTCTGGGGCTCAAGTCGGAGCTGGATTCCAAGGTGCGCGATCAGATGATGAAAACACAGCGCAACTATTATTTGCAGGAGCAGCTGCGCGTTATTCGCGAAGAGTTAGGCGAAGAAGCGGAAGAAGGCAGCGATGTGGCCATTTTGCGCAAAAAGTTTCAGAAAAAAGCATTGCCCGAGGAAGCGCATCAAAAAGTAGAGGAAGAATTGACGAGACTGGCCAAAATTCCGCCCCTTTCACCGGAATACAATGTGATTCGCACGTTTCTGGAATGGATTCTAAATTTGCCCTGGATGGAGCAAACCCAGGACGAAACCAGTCTGGAAAAAGCGCAAAAAATTCTGGACGAAGATCATTACGGATTGGAAAAAGCCAAAAAACGCATTTTAGAACACATTGCCGTTTTGCAACGCGTTAAGCAAATCAAAGGCCCTATTTTGTGCCTGGCTGGCCCTCCAGGAGTTGGTAAAACTTCGTTGGGCAAATCGATTGCCCGCGCTCTGGGGCGTAAATTTGTGCGCATCTCGTTGGGCGGCATTCACGATGAAGCGGAAATCCGCGGCCATCGACGTACCTACATTGGCTCCATGCCCGGTAAAATCATTCAGGGCATGAAAAAAGCCGGTACGGTCAATCCGGTCTTTCTGCTCGATGAAGTGGATAAAATCAACAGCGATTACCACGGCGACCCGGCTTCGGCTCTTTTGGAGGTGCTGGACCCGGAACAAAACCATTCCTTCATTGACCACTACCTTGAAGTAGAATACGACCTTTCCAAGGTGTTTTTCGTGGTTACAGCCAATAATCCGGATGCCATTCCCGAACCGCTGCTCGACCGCATGGAGGTGATTGAACTGCCCGGCTATCTGGACTACGAAAAGCTGGCCATTGCCAGACAGTACCTTATCCCCAAGCAATTAGAATTAAATGGATTAACAGCAGAAGAGCTGGAAATCACCGACGAAGCCTTAAACGAAATCATCGTCAACTACACCCTGGAAGCCGGGGTACGGAATCTGGAACGGGAAATCAGTAAAATCTGCCGACAGGGGGTCATTGAGCTTTCCAGGAGCACAAAGCCTAAAAAGATCATCGTCAACAAGAAGAACCTGAGTCGCTACCTGGGCGAACCCAAGTACGCCATTTCCAAATTAAAAGGTCAAAAGGAGGTAGGCGTGGCCACCGGCCTGGCCTGGACGCCTTTTGGCGGCGATCTGTTACGCGTGGAAGTCAATCTCATTCCAGGTAAGGACAAATTAACATTGACAGGTAAGCTGGGCGAAGTGATGCAGGAGTCGGCCATGATTGCTGTGGATTACATCCGTTCGCGTTATCGCAAGTTTAAGATCGACCAGAATTTTACCAATAAGTACGAAGTACACATCCATTTGCCGGAAGGCGCAGTACCCAAAGAGGGCCCCTCGGCCGGGGTTACGCTGACCAGCGGTTTAATTTCGGCCTTAAAAAAACAGCCCTTGCCCGCAGATTTAGCCATGACAGGCGAAATTACCCTGCGCGGTAAAGTGTTAGCCGTTGGCGGTTTGCAGGAAAAACTGATGGCCGCCCGGCGCCACGGCATCAAGCGCATCATTTTGCCCGCGGAAAACAAACCCGACGTGCGCGAAATGAACAAGGAACTATTGGAAGGATTGGAACTTATTTTTGTTAAGGATTATGAGCAGATTTACGATTTGCTGTTTAAGAAGTAAACTTTTGGTTTAGAATACTTGACTTAAAAGATCTATTACCGCCACAGCGGGATGCGAAAAATTTTGTGCTGAAGATCCTAACCCCCAGGCCCCCTTCCCTTCTTTTAATAAAGGGAAGGGGGAGCAAATTGTGCCGCTTTGCTGACTTTTACTCTGAAGTGTTAAGATATTTTACAATTTTTACGCACTTTGTGAGGCTTTGCTGCATTGGAGTGGACTCATAAATTTTATTTGACATAAAAGAGAGAGTGTTTTACATTATAACTGAATTTTTTAATCATATCACAAGATTTTTTAATAAAAAGTTTTAATCTATCAGGAAGAATTAAAAAGTAATACTAAGGACGGATAAACATAGAACCTTGGCAAAGAGGATTGCTGATGGTTTATTGTTATTACAAAATTCTTAAAAGAAAGTTTTTATACTTTTTTTCCTACTTAATCCGTACTAAAGTTAATACGCTTCCATTAAAAAAAATAAATTTTAATCTTTTGTCTTTTTTCTTTAATCTTAAATTTACCCCCCCCCCCCGCCACTTGGCCTGAAATTATTCCTTTTTCAGATAAAAGAATTTAGATGTTGCTTTGGTTATGATTTCTGGAAAACGGCGTTTACATAGATTAAGGAGAAGACAAACCGGTTAACCCTATTTGTTTAAACGAAAAGTGCGATGATATGAAAAATATTTTACGCCATAAGCGTTTTCAATTAATTTTAAGAATAGCATTGGGATTATTTCTTTCGTTTTCCGGG
>NZ_JBSMDE010000175.1:0-9473 GCF_056497305.1 Caldithrix sp.
TTTTTGTTTGTTTTGTTCAATATAATTATACAAAGCAAGGAGACCTTTTTCTGCGATGTAGATTACTGCATTTAGAAAAAGATTTTACGAAACTTAAAGGCTGCCGCTTTGCGGCTTAGTCCAACAAGCGCTTGAACAAGCGCTTGCACCAGAATTTGCCACGCGGTCGGTGAATCGGTAATGGAAATTTTTTAAGCGTGGCAAATCTGGTGAAGCGCAGGCCGTTGTGCGATCGTAGAGCTCTTCTGATTAGCAGTTCCAGAAAACTGGAAGGAAGTGCCCTGAAAAATAAAAAACCACTTCATTTCCTCGGTTTGCAAAACTGTTTGAAATGTGTAGGTAATTTTAATTTTGATCCGTCGAAAAATATAAAATAAAAAATCATTTTGTACCTTGACACGAATGCAAATTTTTGGTAAATGGTTTACATTGGAGAAGCGGAGCAAAAGGATTAGACTTTATCATGGAAGTAACGTGCTTGTTTGTAAAAGAAATAAGTTCGAGGTCATTTCCTGAAGGTGAAGGTAAAAAATAAAATAAATTCGCACAACCAGGCGTTCAATCAGACGCCATAAGCCGGCGGCGATTTGGCAAATCGGTAAAGTTGTGAAGAGCTTGTTTGGTTTGTTACGGCTGTGAATTGTGCGGCGCTGGTTAGCTGGCACAAAACAAAAGAAAGAGTTGAAAATATTTTCTACTTTCGAGCGGCTTAAACGTACAAAATTAAAGGAATAAATACGGATGCAAAATGACACTGCCAGCGTAACCGTGCCACAGCTTCACCGTGCCCTTAACCTAAAAGACCTGGTGCTATTGAACATTTCTGCCATCGTCGGTTTATCCAGCCTGGCGCAGGTAGCTCAATTTGGCTATGCCAGCCTGACACTCTATGCTCTGGCCCTCCTGGCATTCCTGATCCCCAGTGGATTAATGGTTGCCGAGCTCAATGCAAGGATGCCGGAAGAAGGCGGATTTTACCTTTGGACGCGAACGGCGTTCGGTGACTTGCACGGCTATATTGTCGCCTGGACTTACTGGCTCGGTAATATTGTCTGGCTTCCGACGGTGTTGATACTCGTTTCTGTATCCGGTTTGTATATCTTTGGCGATGACTTTCTTAATCTTGCGGGCAATCCCTGGTACAACGCCCTGGTGTGCCTGGGGATATTATGGTTGGTCACAATCCTGAACATTCTGGGTATGGAACGGGCAAAATGGATCCAGAATATCGGCGGTTTAGCGACCTGGATATGCATTGCCTTCTTGTTGGTCGTGGCTATTGTTTTCGTCGTAAACCACGGAAGTGTGCACCCATTCAGCCCTGGTAAGCTGATACCCGATTTCACTGATTTCTCCGTGCTGCCATACTTTGCCATCGCCGCTTTTTGTTTTGGCGGACTGGAGCTCGCTCCTGTACTGGCTGGTGAAATCCAAAACCCCCGGCAGAACATTCCCCGTGCTATTATTATCTCTTCCATCGCCGTTGGGCTACTCTACATGGTGGGAACACTGATGCTGATTTTTACCGTGCCTGAAGGCGAAGTTGGAATTATTGCGGGTGTGACCCAGGCGTTTCACGAAGTGAGTTCCACAATGGGCATGCCCGGGATCGGAGCGCTCGGGGCGATTCTGGTGGCGTTCAGCACGATGGGCCTTTTCGGTTCCTGGATGACAGGGACAGCGCGCGTGCCGTTTGTGATCGGTCTTGACCACTATTTGCCAGATGCTTTCGGGAAAATCCATCCCAAATGGGGCTCGCCGGTTATTTCCCTGCTGATGCAGGGTGTCGTGCTTACCTTCCTTTTTTTGGGTTCAATCGCGGGCTCCACAATAAAAGAGGCTTTTTTAATCCTGCTGGATATGTCCATCATCCTGTACTTTATTCCCGTCCTGTACATGTTCGCCGCATTGGTTTGGCATCACTGGCAAAACACGGGGAATAAAGGGATCATAACGGTATTTCAGAAAAGCAAGGCAGCGGTTTGGATCGTTGCCATCCTGGGATGTGGCATTACCCTGTTTTCCATCGTCATCTCTTCCGTGCCGACAAAGGACGTGGAAAACAAGGAACTTTTTGTGGCAAAAGTGGTCGGCGGCGCTGCATTGCTTATCGGGGTAGGGCTGATTGTCTTCTATCTGAAAAGAAGCGAGAGTCATTAATGTCCGCTTTGGATTGTTTGAGCTTTGTTACTATCTGAATACTTCCTTCAAAAGATCTAACGCCTTAGCGTGAGAAATTTTGTGCGGGGTGAGGAAGTAAATCTGTTGAATTGTTGATTGGTTGAATTGTTGAATGGTTTGATGTCCCACCACAGAGAATCGCGATTTCCGCTTTGCTTCAACCGGCTAAAGCGTCCGGACAATTAAGAAAATTTCACACACAAGCCTTCCCCCTCTCTTTGACTTTAATTCTGGGAGAGGGGCTTGAGGGGGTGAGGGCAAATTCGTGAAATGACTTCTGCTGTTGGAGGAGTAAAGTTAAGAGTATATGAGTATAAAAGTTAAAGGGGGCTTGGGCACCGGCCTGTCATTTTTTAAAGAAGTTTTTCGGTTGCGGCTTTGCTGCCTTAGACGTTTATATTTACGTAAAGGAGAAAAATATGAAAACAATGAGTTGCAGGCAGTTGGGCGGTGCATGTGATCAGGAATTCCATGCCAATACGTTCGAAGAAATGGCTGAATTGAGCAAACAACACGCAATGGAAATGATCCGGAAACAGGATGTGGCTCATATGGAGGCAATGAGAAAAATGCAGGACCTTATGAAAAATCCGGATGAAATGAAAAAGTGGTTCGAATCAAAACATAAGGAGTTTGAATCTTTGCCGGATCATTAATATCATGGAAACAGCGAAAAAAACATTCAGTCATTCGCTGTCTAAAGCTGGTCATTATCCCGAGCTCCCTTACGAAAGCTAAACGTGGGGTTACCTTTTTATAAATACCAGAATTAACCATTAGGAAAAAACAATGTTCCGAACTGCAATGCACTATGTATTCACCACCTTTTACCTTTTAATTGCTGTCAACCTATTCGCTACGACCTATTATATAGATGCTTCGTCAGGAAACGATTCGAATGCCGGTATATCGGTAACGGCCCCGTGGAAAACCATCCATAAGGTAAATAATTTTAATTTTTCTCCCGGTGATTCTGTACTGTTTAAAAAAGGAGAAATTTGGAATGAGGCGCTTACCTTTCCCGCTTCCGGAAATTTCTCCGCTCCTATCGTCATCGGAAGCTATGGGAGCGGTCCGTTGCCAATCATAACCGGAAGAGCTGTTTACCAGGGCTGGAATGATCCCGCCACATGGACAGATTTCGGCAATAACCTCTGGTACAGAGAACAATCCTACAATCCCCAGCGTCTGTGGATCAATGGGCAAGAGGTGTTACGAAATGAAGTGGTCGATAGTCTCGATGGCTCCCGATATATGTGGGCCTGGGAAAATGCCAGGCTCTATGTGTATTCGGTGGCCAATCCGGCGAATTCCTTTAGTCTGATGGAAACCAACGTGTTTTACTTCACGGTTCGCTTTGAGACCAAGGAGCATATCCTGGTGCAGGATATTGAAGTACAGGGCGGATACAGTTTTGCACTGGCCATTTTAGGCTGTGGTCATATTACCGTTAAAAATTGTACCATCGGCGCCTACAGCCGCCAGGGGATTTTAATTCGCGACAGCCAGGGGGTTTCATCAACTTATGTGACAATCGATCATTGCGAACTGGATTCCCGCTTTCATTTTTCTTACGGAAAGAACAAGGGCATTGATGATGGTATTCAATTAGCCAATGGTGCTAATGATTGCGTGGTTAAAAATAACGCCATAAAAGATTTTGGGCATACCGGAATTTATCTGAAAGGACTCAGCCCTTCGGCAAACGGTGTTTTTGACAATAAAATTTACGGGAATTATATTTCCGCTGACAATGTGACCTATCAACGGGGCATTGGAACCGACGGTCTGGAAAATAAATGCCGGGATAACGAATTTTTTAATAATATCATCAAAAACACCACCGTACAAAATCAAATTAATGGCAATAATAACTGGATCCATCACAACATCATCGATGGCATAAGGAATTCCCCGGTTCGAACATTTGCTACCGCGCGGGGCATTCATCTGCAAGCCTATGGCACGGATATGGTGTGCCATGATAATAAAATCGATAACAACCTGATCATGAATTGTGATGAGCCTGGCATCTATTTTCGCCGCGACCAAAATCCGAAGTACCATAACTATATCCGCAATAATATCATTTTAAATTGCGGCCAAAATTCCAGGGACGGTTTAAACGACATCGCCATCGCCATTGAAGATCACAATTCGATACAGACCAACTATTTTTATAATAACTGCCTGTTCAATGGCGATGAAACCGCGCCGGTAGTCTATATCAGAGGCGCTTACGTCAATGCCGCGAATTTTAACAACCAGGTAGGCGCCATGGATAGCGCGGCCAATAATATTCAAGTAGATCCCCTGCTGACTACGCCGGATTCACTGTATTATTTTCTGACGCAAAATTCCCCATGCATTGACGCGGGTATCGGTGTGGGCTTAACGCATGATTTTTATGGAAACCCGATTTTCTTCGGAAACGCGCCCGATATCGGCATTCATGAATTCTATGCTTCTACTGGCATTACCAGTGATCATGAAACAATCCCCAACCAATTCTCACTTGAACAAAACTATCCAAATCCTTTTAACCCCACTACGACAATAAGATACTCTTTAAAAGAAAAGGGATTTGTTCAACTAAAGGTTTATGATGTTCTGGGCAGGGAGATAAAAACTTTAGTGAATGAAGTAAAACAGAGCGGCAATTATTCGGTTTCCTTCGATGGGAGCAATTTAACAAGCGGAGTATATTTTTACTCTTTGCGCGTTAATAATTTTGTTCAACGTAGGAAAATGATTTTATTGAGATAAAACCTGAGGTAGAAGAGCTACAACCATAAGCGTAAGAGAACTATTAAACTTGCAACAAAGCGCAAATCCGGGTCTTTTTGTTTTGGCAACGGATTAACTCAAATGGACCATGGATAAATTATTAATATTTTTAAAAATGCGTGTTAAGTAGGCGTACAGCCGTGTCTTTTAGTTATTAGCCCAACACGTCCCACCCATAAAGCAGCTTAAAAATTTTGTATCCCCTTATGGTAGGATAGACTTTTTGAAGGAAGTATTCTAAGGCAGCAGAGCCGCAACCCAAAAACTTCTTTAAAATAATGACGGGCCGGTGCCCCGTGACCCTTTAACTCTTACACTCATATATTTTTAACTTTACTCCTACAACAGCGGAAGTTATTTCACGAATTAGCCCTCACCCCCTCAAGCCCCTCTCCCAGAATTAAAGTCAAAGAGAGGGGGAGGGCTTGTGTTGGAAATTTCTTATTTTGGCGACATTAACGATCATTGGGAATTTGGAATGTCAGCCCGATGCTCATTCAACCATTCAACGATTTTACTTACTCACACAGCAAAAAAATTTTCGCATGCTAAAGTGATAGATCTTTTGAGGGAAGCAGTCTAAATTGGGTCAGAAGCATGTGCGTGAGCGGGCCCGGCTGACCGAAGCCAATGGTTCTTTTATCGATTTGAATGATGGGCGTAATTTCCACCGTGGTGCCTATGATCATGACCTCGTCGGCATCCAATAAAAAATCCCTGCTAATCATTACTTCTCTTACTTCAATACCCTCTTTTTCACACAATTCGATTACCACCTGCCGTGTAATTCCAGGCAATACGTGGCGCGTTAATGGGGGAGTGTAAAAAATTCCATTCTTGACCATGGCTACATTGCTGTGCGTTCCTTCCTGAACGTGATTGTCACGCATAAAAAGTGCCTCAACAGCCCCGACATCGCGGGCTCTTTGATGGGCCAGTGTATTGGGCAATAGGGCAATGGTCTTTAAGTTGCAGTGCCCCCAGCGATCGTCTTCCACCAAAATAGCTTTGGCGCCCTTTTCCTGTTCCTCAACAGCGCTATGGAATTCGCGGGCAAAGGCGTAGATGGTCAATGGCGTTTCCGCAGGGGGAAAACGATGGCTACGAGCTGCTGCTCCGCGCGTCACTTGAAAATAAACAATAGCGCTTGCCATTTTTTCCAGATTATTTTTTTGGATCAATGAAGGCAGCACCTCATCAAATTCCGGGAATTGCTGGCGGTTAAAACGCAGCACTCTGGCTCCGCCCTCCAACCGCTGTCGATGTTCCTTTAGGCGCAACGGCCGGTTGTTGTAAAAACGTACCACCTCATACAGGCCATCGGCAAACAAAAAGCCACGGTCATCCGGACTGATGCAGATCTTTTCCTTGGGCAAATATTGACCGTTTAAAAAAGCAATCATCGCACATCCTTAGTTTTAGTGATTACACGATGATATTTAAGAAGATTCAACACTTTGTCAATGGGCAGGGCCTCAATCTGTCGCCCTTCAAATCCTTTGGTCGTTCTGGCGGCAAACAGAGAGTTCAGAATTGCTTCCTCTGTGGCTTCAATGACTGCTAAAAACAGGGGCGACATGTGTTCGTTGCGCAGCACTTCGCCTTTTTGAAAGGCATGGGCTGATTGGTAGGGCACACGGAGATTGCGGGCTGTAGAAAATGCGATCACATAATCGCCGCTACCATTGCTGCCGATGCCGCCGGTTCTGGCCAGCCCAAACAGAGCGCGTTTGGCCAGGCGTTTTAGATTTCTGGAACGCAGCGGCGCGTCGGTGGCCACTACCATCATGCAGGAACCGTCAGGAGAGGTATTCAATTGATCGCTCAGATAGAATCGGTGCAGCGCCTTTCCAACCGGAACGCCTGCGATTTGCAGAACTCCGCCAAAGTTACTTTGCACCAGCACGCCCACAGTCCAGCCGCCCAGGGCTTCGGGCAGTTTGCGGGAGGCAGTACCTATTCCACCTTTAAAACCAAAACAAACTGTACCTGTACCGGCGCCGACACAGCCCTCTGCTACCGGGCCGCACCTGGCTGAATGGATGGCCTGCAAAACATGTTCTTCTTTAACGTGTTGTCCTAGGATGTCGTTTAACCAGCCGTCGTTGGTTTCGCCCACCACGGGATTTACCGAACGCACCTGTTCGTTGCCGGGCAGGGCCAGGGTGTATTCAATAAGAGCTCTGGCGGCTACAGGTACGCTTAAGGTATTGGTAAGAATGATCGGTGTTTCCAGATTACCCAGTTCTTCGATTTGCGTGCTGCCGGTTAACTTGCCAAATCCATTTCCCACGTAAACCGCAGCCGGAACCTTCTCCTGAAAAATATTCCCTTCATGGGGCAAAATAGCCGTCACCCCGGTACGCACCGAATCGCCCTGGATCAGGGTTACCTGGCCGACTTTGACGCCGTCAACATCGGTAATGGCATCTAACGGACCGGATGGCAGGACGCCTGTGTGAATTCCATAGGTTTGAATGCCATGGTTCTGGCTAAAAGTCAAAAAGGGAAGGAATAAAAAAACAAAAAGCATCTTCATCGTGAACACCTTTTGATAAAAATCGTTAACAGAATCTATTGCAGATTAACGTGCAAATCAATTTTGCTTTTCTAAAACTTTTTTACCGGGAAAAAAATGATTATATTGAAGTCATGAACTGGTACGTACCCATTACCTTTTTGCCGGCGGTGGCTTTGCTAATCTTGTCCACTTCCAATTTGTTGATTGCCCTGAACACGGAGATTGACGCCTTGCGTCAAAGAGATAGTGAACAAAGTGTACCGCTCATTCAGGCCAAGTTAGAACAATTAAAAAAATTGACTGTTGTGCTTTCCTTCTTTTACACTTCGGCGCTGCTCTTTACCTTAGCCGCTCTTTCTGGGGCATTGAATCAAATCCGTTTTGTGGCTTTTCCTTTGCCCAGCACCTGGATTTTGATTTTGGGCGTCGTAACGATGCTGCTGGGCCTGGTACTCCTGTTTCTGTATTCTATTAATGCCGTGCAGATCCGCCAAAAACAGCATCGGCCTTCTGGAAGAAAGAAGTAGAGCTCAGGTAAAGAACCTGACCGCAGTTGGGGCTTTTAGTGGAGTGGCCAGCCGGTAGGAATGAAGCAAAAATTGGAGTATCCGCTTTGCTACAACCGGTAGGCGCGAACTTCAGGCCTATGCTTTTAGGTATGAATTGGTCTTGAACTTATTCGGCAAGTTTGAACATGAAAATAATTAAAATAACCGCCGGTGCTTTTGTGCGAGAAAAATTTAGAAAAAGGCTGAGTCACGCTCGTTGAATGGTTTTGATTAAGAACTATTAACTGTCTTTGGCAGCGTGTCCGTTAATCGTTTCAGGCTAAAATTTGCTTAATTGTAAAGCTGGAATTTTATTTCTAATTTTTAAAAAAAAATGTGGTTTTGGTTTGACTCTGGAAAGTCTTGATCTTAAAATATAAAAAATATTGTGCCATTTAGGGGCAGGTAAAATTAAATGGTGTTGCAACCAAACGTTCAAGTAAACCCTGATAAGCCGTTGATGGTAAAACCGATAAAATGAGATGATATGTGTCTGAAATATGGAGATTTGGTGATGGGTAATCGTGATGAAATAGTAAAGAAAATAAAAGAACAATATCCCTATTTGTCACAAAAATATGGCGTAAGTCGTATCGGTATTTTTAGGTCTGTCGCCAGGTTTTCTGCTGGAGTGGATAGCGATATTGATATTGTAGTTGAATTTGATCGGCCTATTGGTTTGAAATTTGTAGAACTTGTTGAATATATGGAGCGTTTGTTTGGTAAAAAAGTTGATGTGTTAACAAGAGATGGAATTAAAAATATACGTGTAAAAAGTGTTTCTTCTGAAATAGAAAAGAATATTATCTATGTATAAGCGATCCGATCAAGACTTGACCGAAGATATTTTGATCTGTCTTTCAAAAATTGAAAAATATATTGGCGGTATTACGTATGACATGTTTATCAATATTACAAAACACAGGGCGCAATAGTCAGGAATCTTGAGATTATAGGTGAAGCAAGCAAGAAAATATCATCTGAGCTTAAGAAAAAATATCAGGATATTCCATGGAAGATAATTACTGGAACAAGAGACAGATTGATTCATGATTATTTTGGCGCTAACATCGATATTGTTTCAGAAATAGCCACGAATGATGAGCACATAAAAGTTCACGTCCCACCATGGCGGGACAAATTTTTTAAAGGCAAAATTATTAAAAAGGCGCGACCAGTAAGCGAATTACAATTCTTTGCGCAGGCGGGCTACCGGAATCTGCATCTGTTCCCGATACTTGGCCACGGTTCGCCGGGCAATAGGGAAGCCTTCTTCTTTTAGTATTTTGGCAATTTTCTCATCACTCAAGGGGCGGTGTTTATCTTCGGCGTCGATGATCTCTTTAATCCGTTGTTTGATTCGTCTGGTTGAAATCTCTTCCCCGTCTTCTGTTTCAATTTTTTCATTAAAGAAGTATTTCAGTTCAAAAACCCCG
>NZ_JBSMDE010000176.1:0-5055 GCF_056497305.1 Caldithrix sp.
ATGTCAATTCTCATTTCCGGATTAAACAGACGCCCATCTTTAATCGATTAACGTTACCTGACGATCTTCAACCAATGTCGTTCTTCACCTGTTTTATCTTTTTAAGGTGAAGACTCCCCTTCATACCTTGTGAATATTCGGACAGTAATCATTAAAACTTAATGCAACCACTCTTAGGTACAAGATAGTAACCAGCAAGGAAGGCTTAAATTCTGAACCAGGATTTACCCGATTTCTGGATTAACGGGATTATTTTTTCTGCATTCCAAAATTTCTCTTTAAAATATCAAGCAAAGTTTCACTGGAGTAAAAAATCAAGAAAATCCTGTCATCCTGAAAATCAAGGTTCAAAAACCCGTAATGAATGATGGTTATACGCTTTGACTCGCGAAGGTAACTCGTTAGGCGTAACACGTTACGCATTCACAAAACACTCTGAAAGAAACCGACCTGTCATTTTCTAAAGAAGTTTTTTGGCTGCGGCTGTGCTGCTTTAGTTCAACACCTGAATAAATATAAATTTGGAAATCAATTATGCCGCTTAAAACATGCTGTTACTTAATTTGCACAGCGGGTTAAAACTGATATCAACGTTTTAGTAGAGGCAATGTCAAAGGTGGTATATTCATACGTGAAGTAATAGAATTCACTAATTCTCTGAAAAACGGCCATACGTTCAGGGGTAAACTGATCTCTTTATAAACTTCAAAGAAATCATCATTAATTTCAGATTGAGATTCAAAAACTACAATATAAGTTGCTTCAATTTTTATGGCGATTTTTTTTTCATTATTTTTTGCTGTTAATTTATACGTATTTGTTACAATGAACTCGTCATCTTCATATTTATATTGGGCATTATCTTTGATGGAGATTTTCATGCCTTCCGAAAGGAATTCATGATGTATGGATGCTTTAAGTTCAGATAATAAAATATTGTTTAAATCAATACCATTTAATATTTTTCGATATTCTTCTGGCGAAATTCTTTCCATGATACACCTTATGCAGATTTATCATATTTGTATAGTTTCATATTTGGATAATTATAAGCTGAACCAGTGCCATTATTTATTTTATAATTAATCTTACGAATCCATGTAAATACATCTTTTACATCCTTTTTTACTTCATTTAAATCATCCTGAATACCCTTTAAAAAAGACTTACGGGTTAAAAGATAAATGCAATACTGATTAAGCGTGGTTTCGTTTCTTTTTGCTTCCAATGCTAAAAAACGGTGCAGTTCTTTAGGAACTCTTAATAAGAATTTCCCGCTGTATTTCTTTTCTTCTTCTTCCTGGGGTTCAGGTATCGGAATACCTTCTTCTAGGTATTTTGCTAAAAGATATTCTTTAATTTCTTTCAAATTAGCAACAGCTTCTTCTATGGTTTCCCCATCACCTACAAAGGCATATCTCCCGAGCAGGGGAATGGAAGCTGTATAACCACCGCCTTCTTCCTCTTGTATTTTTTGAATTTCAATTGGATAATTTATATTAAGATAATATTTAAGATTCTTTTTCATCTCAGTCATCCTCCGTAACTATATCAATTGCAATGAGTATTCGTTTTAGATAAAAACCTTTAATAAAACGACCATTTGTTGTCGGAACAGTAAATTCACCTCTACAACCAAATTCAGGTTGATCTAAAAGTTTAATGTGTCTCACAACAATGTGAGATCCCCTATTAAAATCAAGTTCAAAACCGAACCTTTCAAGAACAGTAATAACCTCCTCTTTATTTACTAGTTTCGGTTTTGAGGCAAATTTCTTTAAAGTTTTTTCTAACTTTCCCATTTATTTTCCTGTAAATATACTACATATAGTATCAAATATCAATTTTTTTTACAATTCTTTTGCATATTTTCCATTAAAAGCTTCTCTTAACACCGCTTGCATGAGCTGCTCTGCCTGCTTTTTACGGGCTTTGACCTGCTCTTCCAACAAGTCGATTTTGGCCATCAGCCGGTCCACTTTTTCAACAATGGCTTGTTGCTCTGCAAGGGGAGGCAATGGCAATGGAATTTCTTCCCATTTTCTCTTATTTATAATTGGCGTTGAACTTTTCATTGCCTTATCCCAAACTTCATTCTGAAAATAGTTGGATTGAAGAAAATTCTGAAGGAATCTTACATTTATCAGTGCAACTGGCGTTAAAGCATTAATTTGCTGATTACAAGATACAGATCGATCTGTAAAATACGATTTCCCAAGGGAACCGCCAATACAAACCATTAGAATAGAATCTTTATCAATTAGTCTACCCTTAGACAAGCCTAATTCTGATAGTCCTTCATTAAAATAATTAATACCTGCTGTTGAAATATCTGCTGGTTTTATAAATGGTATAAAATTACCAAAATTAGATTTATAAGTAGTTGAGGGTGTTGTACCAGTTTGTGTGACACCATAATCAATCAACCTACACCACACCCACCCTTCCGGCAGTTCAAACGGTTTTTCGGCATCGGTAATGGGCGGTAATTCTTTTAATTTCTTTGTGCGCTTTGTGTTCTTTGTGAGCTTCTCCTTCTCGGCTTTGATTTTTTCCAGCAAACGGGCGGCGTGGTTTTCGCCGGAAATCAGTTCGGGATGCTTCTTGCGCCATTCTGCCGTAAGTTTGCCTTCCACCGCTTCCTGCAAAATAGCCTGGCGGAGTTGTTTGAGAAAAAATTGTTGAGTATCATATTCTTTCAGGATATTAATTACGTGTTTTTTTGAATTGATATATTTTCTGATTATTTTCTTTTGAACATCTATGGATGGGCAAGGAATTTCAAAATTCAAAATTTCTTTAGGACTAACTCTCGAATAATTTGTAGTTCCTTTTGCTTTTATTTGAGATTGAATAACATCAGTATCAATTAAAACTTTTAAATATTCAGATAAAATTTTGTTTTGATCGAATTCAAATAAATAATAATGGCTACTCACAATTGCATTATTTAGAGATTCAGGGATAATTCCATAACCACCAAATTTTGCATCCATTTCTGCCACAATAAAATCGTTAGTTTTACACAATCTTTGTTTTTTTGTTTTTATATCGCTTCCCTTAATGATATCTCTTAATACAACACCTTTTTTATGCAATTGTACTCGGCATCGTTTGTATTCTTCAGTATCAGAAATTTCAATGAATTCTCTTCTATAATCAGCAACATCACCAATTTTTACTAAATCAAAATCAGGCATTATTTAACTCTCTCTTCAACTGTTCCAATAATTCATCGCTTTTTCGAAAGGATTCATGCAGCATTTCCAGCAATTCCGCGCTGGAATAAGTTTGTTCTTCTTCGGCAATGTGGGGATTTTTAATATCCAAATTGTAGCCGTTTTTTGCTATTTCATCAATGGAAACCTTCCAGGCTTGTTCGTTTTCTTCCCGGTTGTTCCACCACTGTTTCAGGCTTTCAAATTCTTCCTTACGGATCGGTTTGGTTTTGGAATAGGCTTTGTAACCTTCAGGCAGTTTATGCTCCCAGTACCATATTTCTTTGGTCGGTTTGCCTTTTTCAAAAAACAGTAGATTAGTCGCTACACTGGCGTAAGGCTGAAAAACCGAATTGGGCAAACGTACAATGGTGTGGACATTGCAGGTTTCCAGAAAATGCTGGCGGATGCGCTGCTTCACGCCGTCGCCGGTCAATGAACCGTCTGGCAAAACGATTGCCGCTCGCCCACCGTCTTTTAAATAGCGGATCATTAGTACCAGAAACAGGTCGGCGCTTTCCGTAGTGCGAAAGTTTTGCGGGAAGTTGGTTTCCACGCCGTCGGTGACTGATGCGCCGAACGGGGGATTGGCGAGAATCACGTCCACACGGTCTTTTTGCCCGATACTGGTGTATTCACGGTTAAGGCTGTCTGTATAATCGATGTTGGGCACTTCAATATCATGTAAAATGAGATTGGTAACGGCGAGCATAAAAGGCAGGGGTTTTAATTCCATTCCGTGAATTGTTTCTTCCAAAGTTTTCAAATCTTCCACGCTTTTCACATCTTGCTTGCGGATGTTCTCAATGGCAGAAGTTAAAAAGCCCCCAGTGCCGCAGGCCGGATCCAGCACCTTTTCGCCCAGGCGAGGATTTATCATCTCGGTCATAAATTCGGTTAAGGCGCGGGGCGTGTAAAACTCGCCGTAATTTCCGGCGCTTTGCAGGTCGCGTAAAATGGTTTCGTATATGTCGCCAAACAGGTGACGATCTTCGGAACTGTTAAAATCAATTTCATTTAGTTTGTTAATCACCTGACGGATGACGGTGCCATTTTTCATATAATTATTGGTGCCGGAAAAGATTTCGCGAACAATCAACGCCCGTTTATTGCCGTTACTAACATCAAGATTCTTCAAAGTTGGGAACAGGGTATTGTCGATAAATTCCTGTAATTCATTTCCGGTCATGCCTTCATCGTTTGCCGCCCAGTTGCGCCACTGGATATTTTCAGGAATAGGCGATTTGTAATTTTCGTGTAAAAGTTCAAGTTCCTGATCTTTGTCATCTAAAATTTTTAGGAAAATCATCCAGCCGAGTTGCTCAATACGCTGGGCATCGCCGGAAACGCCAGGGTCCTTGCGCATGATATTTTGTAGTGTTTTGATGATATTACCAATTTTTTTCATATTTTTTTCTCTCACAATGCCCACAAAGAACACAAAGTTTTAATTGTTTATTTCTCCATTAATTATTCTTTTTAAACCATTCTTCAACAAAGATTCGTTGAAGTTTATCAATAAACCTAATTTACAATTTGTCAACTTTAAATAAGTTAACAATTGTTTAAAATGAATATCTTCTAATTTTCTTACTGATTTAATTTCAATTATTACTTTTTTATTGACAATTATATCTGCTCTGAATCCTTTATCGAAATAAACTTCTTCGTATTTAACAGGTATCTCTTTTTCCGAATCAACTTTTAGTCCAGATTTCCTTAATTCATAAACCAATGCGCCATGATAAACAGATTCAAGCAAACCCGGACCAAGCGCTTTGTGAATTTTTAACGACTTTTCAACAACAATTTTTGAAATTTCATTCTCGTTCATTTT
>NZ_JBSMDE010000177.1:0-5662 GCF_056497305.1 Caldithrix sp.
GTTGTAGCGCAGCGGAAATCCCGAATCTCTGTGACGAGACATTAAACCATTCAACAATTTAACAAATCAACAATTAAACGGTTTTACTTCCTCACACAGCATAAAAATTTTGGCATCCCGCTGTGGCGGGAATAGATCTTTTAAGGGAAGTATTCTAAGGAGCTGAGGGCTACTCGCGCGTTCTACAGGAAAGTAAATCGGTGGAGAAGCACCTGTACCATGCAGCTTTTCACATGTTCCACGTTCGATTTTTACCATGATTTCCTCTTTTGTGAGGCAATTGAACAGGACTGGCCTAATTTAGTCAGTTTGACCCACTGAAGGAGGGATCAGAGCAGGAGTCAACTTAAATCAAAAAACGCCGGACAGAGCCGGCGTTTATGTTTATTCTTTAACAACCCAAACTTTAACGGTTGCTTCCACTTCCGGATGGAGTTTGATGGGCACAGAATAAATACCCAGCGATTTAATGGGCTCATCCAGTTGAATTTTGCGGCGATCCACCGTAATCCCCTGTGCAGCCAGGGCTTCGGCAATGTTTTGCGAAGTCACAGAACCGAAGAGCTTGTCTTCTTCGCCCACCTGAACGGGAATGGTGCAGGAGACATTGGCCAATTTTTTAGCCAGTTCTTCGGCAGCCACTTTTTCCTTTTCCACACGCCAGGTTTTAACTTTCAGCTCGTTTTCCAGACGTTTTTTATTTTCTTTGCTTGCAACATAGGCAATGCCTTTAGGAATCAGAAAATTACGGGCGTAACCGTCCTTTACTTTTACGACGTCACCCGTTTTCCCTAAACCCTGATAATCTTGACGTAATATTATTTCCATTTTAAACCACCTTTGTTAAATATTACCTTGTAAAATCAGCAACAAAAGGAATTAAGGCCAGATGACGCGCCCGTTTGATTGCTTTTGCCAATTGTCTTTGATGTTTAGCACAGGTGCCTGTTGTATGGCGTGGAATGATTTTACCCTGTTCGGTCAAAAATTTCATCAACTTTTTTTCCTCTTTAAAATCGATGTAAACCACGCCTTGCTGGCAAAACTGGCAAACACGTTTTCTTCTGAATTTTAACATGGTTTCATCCCCTTATTTGTTTTCTTGTTCTTTAGTTTCATCGGCTTTCGGTTTTTCTTCGGCCGATTCCGGCGCAGGCGCTTTCGCGGCTTTTTCAGGAGCAGCGCTCTCGGCCTGTGGCTTTTCCACCTTTTCCGGTGTAGCCGGCGCCTCGAACGGCGCTTTAGCCTGAGCCTCGGAGCTTTCCATCTGCATGGCTTTCAATTTGCGTTTGTCATAGCGGTAGGTCAGATAACGCAACACCTTGTCGTTAAAGTTGTACTCGCTCTCCAGCTCTTTGGGGATGTTACCCTCTGCTTCAAATTCAATGGAGCCGTAAAAGCCGTATTGCTTTTTTTCGATTTCGTATGCTAAACGGCGTTTTCCCCACTTTTCCACCTTCCGAACCTTGCCCCCGTTTGAGGTGATGATCGAACTAAAGCGTTCGATGGCAGCATCAATCTCTTTGGGTGGCATCAGGCTGTCCAGGATGAAAATGGTTTCGTAAATAGCCATAAGTACCTCCTTTGGTCTTAAACGATCCCTCCGGCCTGGCGGAGGGATAGGATTTGGATTTAATGAAATATTTTTTATTGTTTACAACAGTGGCGCGATAACCAGCGCAACCACCGACATCAATTTAATCAAAATATTTAAGGACGGTCCGGCCGTGTCCTTGAAAGGATCGCCTACCGTATCACCGACCACCGCTGCTTTATGGGCATCGGAGCCTTTGCCGCCCAGAGCGCCGGCTTCGATGTACTTTTTGGCATTATCCCAGGCGCCTCCGGCATTGGCCATGAAGATGGCCATTAAAACGCCGCTGACCGTTACGCCGGCTAAAAGCCCACCGAGCATTTCCGCGCCGCCCACAAAACCAAAAATAACAGGCGTGCCGATGGCCAGAACTCCAGGAACCACCATTCTCTTAATGGCGGCGGCAGTTGAAATATCTACACATTTACGATAATCCGCTTCGGCCTTGCCTTCCATTAAACCGGGAATTTCTTTGAACTGGCGACGCACCTCTTCGATCATATCAAAAGCCGCATCGCCCACCGCGCGCATGGCAAAAGAAGAAAACAGGAATGGCATCATGGCGCCAATGAACAGTCCGGCCATTACATAGGGATTGGAAACATCGATGTTGGTAATGCCGGCTGTGGTCATGAAGGCGCTAAACAGAGCCAGGGCGGTTAAAGCCGCGCTACCAATGGCAAAGCCTTTACCAATGGCTGCCGTAGTATTACCAACCGCATCCAGTTTATCGGTACGTTTGCGCACTTCCGGCCCTAATTCATTCATTTCGGCAATGCCTCCGGCATTATCAGCAATCGGGCCATAGGCATCCACCGCCAATTGAATTCCGATGGTCGAAAGCATACCCAATGCTGCAATGGCAATTCCGTAAAGCTGAGCCTGGTGGTAAGCAACCACAATGGCTATGGCCAGCACAATTATCGGTAAAGCGGTACTCATCATACCCGTAGCCAGACCGGCAATAATATTGGTGGCCGTTCCTGTTTGCGAAGCCTCGGCAATTTTCTGCGCCGGCCTGCGCGATTCCGAAGTGTAGTACTCAGTGAGAACACCGATTAAGATCCCGCCCGCTAAACCGGCCAGCAGGGCAAAATAGATGTGTAATCCATCCTTTGGCATAAAGGCATGAATGACAAAATATGCCAGAACGGCCATGATAAGGCCCGCTCCAAAAGTGCCAATATTCAATGCAGTTTGAGGATTGCCGCCTTCCTTAGTACGCACGAAAAAGGTCCCCAGAATGGAAACCAGAATTCCAAAACCGGCCAGCACCAGAGGCATTAAAACATAATCCAGCCCGATGGTGGCGCCAATAACCATGGAACCGACAATCGCTCCCACATACGATTCAAACAGGTCGGCTCCCATGCCAGCCACGTCTCCCACATTATCGCCCACATTATCGGCAATAACCGCCGGGTTTCGCGGGTCATCTTCCGGAATACCAGCTTCAACCTTTCCAACCAGGTCTGCGCCCACATCGGCGGCTTTGGTGTAAATACCGCCCCCCACGCGGGCGAAAAGCGCAATGGAACTGGCGCCCAGGGAAAAGCCGCTAATTACCGGCATAACCACCGTTGTTAAACTGGTTTGCTCCACGCCAAACATTTTGCTGTAAATCGCAAACAAAACACTCAGTCCCAACAGACCAAGACCGGCTACGCTCATGCCCATGACCGATCCACCGGCAAAGGCCACAGAAAGGGCCTTATTCAAACTGGTACGCGCTGCATTAGCTGTACGTACATTGGCACCCGTGGCCACTCGCATGCCGAAAAATCCGGCCAGCGCAGAACAGGTGGCGCCGATGACAAAGGACAAAGCGACCAGTTCGGTATTTTTGTGCAAATTCCCTAAAAACAACAACACAGCCACAATGAGCACAAAGAATACGAGCACGCGGTATTCCCGTCCCAAAAAGGCCATGGCTCCCTGTCGAATATAGCCCGCAATCCGTTGCATTTGTTCCGTTCCGGCGTCTTTTTTATTAACGCTAATGGAGCGAAACAGCGCAAATATCAGGGCCAGCAGAGCACTCACGATAGCAAAAGTAAGATTCAATTGCATAACTTCCCCTCTATTTTATTTCTGCTTCAAAAAAATTCCGATTGAAGCCAGACATAGCCTGCTCGATTCCTTTGCGAATCCAGGTTTCAATCCCCTGACGGGCTACAGGTAACAGCTCCTGCAGTTTTTGCCATTCATGCTGACTGAAAGGAGCAAGTACGTATTCCGAAGGATTTTCAAAATGATTTCCGATCCCAATTCTCAACCTGGGGAATTCTTCGCTTTGAAGGTGAAAAATAATGGACTTCAAACCATTATGTCCTCCATCGCTCCCTTTTTTACGAAAACGCAATGTTCCAAACGGCAGTTGAAAATCATCCACAACGACCAGTATATTTTGCAATGGCGTTGGATAGCGCTCGAGTACCTGCTTGACAGCCAGGCCACTTAGATTCATGTATGTTGTGGGTTTAACCAGCAAAACCGGATGGCCGTCAATCTGGATGCTTGAAAAATAATAATCCCCTTTTCCTGGACGAAAGGGGATCTGAAAATATGCTTGAAAATGATCCAGAAGAATAAAACCAACATTATGGCGAGTGAGCTGATATTGTTTTCCAGGGTTTCCAAGCCCAAAAACAATGTACACGTTCCCGAGTTACCTTTATTCTTCTTCGCCTTCTTTAGCTTCTTTACCTTTAGCCACCACTTCCGGTTCGGCGAGTTCTTCCTCTTCCTCAGCGGCTTCCGTTTCAACCTCAGCAACATGTGGGGCTTCTACCCGACAAATAACATCTTCCGGATCGCCCAGGACATCATAATTGTCAGAAGCTAAATCTTTAATTCGAATTGCATCACCGATTGTCAGATTTTCCACATTAATGACGATTTCATCCGGGATGTTTTCCGGCAAAACTTCGATATCCAGGGAACGTTTGATCTCATCAAAAATACCGCCTTCTTTCACCCCTGCCGGTTTGCCTTCAAAACGAATGGGAACTTCCATTTGAATTTTTTCATGGCCTTGAATGCCCAAAAAGTCAACATGTAAAATTTTACTGGTCACCGGATGGTATTGCACTTCGCGAACAATACAGCGATGCGGTTTACCTTCGATCTCCAGATTAATGACAGAATGGTGCCCTCTCAGCCCCACTGTTAAATCGTGTTCATCGATCACCACATGAACCGGTTCTTTATTTTCTCCATATAGAATAGCCGGGATCTTACCCTGGCGACGATATTTTCGTGCTGACGATTTACCTGTGTCTACCCGTTTTTCAGCACTCAATGTTAAGGCTGTCATGAATTTCTTCTCCTTACTTCTCTTGCAAATTTTGAGAAATTATAAAAAAAAGCAAGCCGCAGCTTGCAAATTTGTTGCTGGGGTGGGAGGATTCGAACCCCCGCATGGCGGGACCAAAACCCGCTGCCTTACCGCTTGGCTACACCCCAATAAAAATTGCAGATAACAAATTTAATATTTTATGGTGTGTTAGTCAAGTAACTTCTTTACTTTTAGCTATTTTTTCTTTTTCTTTATGGCTTCATTTCTCTGGTTCATTTCCAATTCCAGAACTTTCTTTTGCTTTTGATTATTCCCTCCTACTTTTCCACGCCACTTAAAGCAACCAGGGAAAGCACAAAAAAGCCACAAAAGACGCGATGACCATTGCAGGCAACTCCCTCTGACTAATTACAAATGATTGAATACTCAGAATTTCCGTGAATAGTTTAATGGTGCCGACCCGTCATTCCGAATCCCAGATTTATCGGGGAACGAGGGATCCATTACATTGGCGTTGTTTCTTTCTCGCTTGCTGTGCGGACAATGCGCCCAGAGTGCAACAGCTCTCTGTTTAGAATACTTCCTTCAAAAGATCTAATCCCGCCACAGCGTGATGCAAAAATTCTTGTGCTGCATTCTTACCAAGCTTTCCCAAAAGTTAAAGTAGATGAACATTTAAAAATCAAAATTTACATTGTAAAGATTATAACTCCCTGTTCCCTTTTTTAAAGGGGACAGGGCCTGGGGGATGGGTTTTAAAACAAAAGCTC
>NZ_JBSMDE010000178.1:0-11926 GCF_056497305.1 Caldithrix sp.
GCTGCGGTCATTAACAGTAAAGAAGCGATCCATAAAAATTTAGCGTTGATTTGCATTGGTTACCGATTTTTTTGTTTTTAAATTAAACAAAACAGGTCAATAAGACAAACCCGATTGTCCATCCAAAAGACTGAAAAATTCTGAAAAGTTGACCTGCTTCAATTGGAATACTTCCCTCATAGGATCTATCCCGCCACAGCGGGATGCAAAAATTTGTGTGCAGTGTGAGGAAGTAAAAAGGTTGAGTTGTTGAATTGTTTAATTGTTTAATGGCCCGTCCTTCGGCCGGATAAACCTGTCCGGCTGCGCCTGCCAGACGGGCTTGTCCGGCTGCACCTGCCAGACGGGCCTGTCCCTGAGGATCGGGATTTTCGCTGCGCTCCAACAGGCTGCGCCTTGCCAGACTGGCCCGTCCCCGAAAACGGGATTTCCGCTTGGCTCCAACTTCGGCCGGACAAGCCCGTTCCCGAAAATCGGGATCTGGAATGGCACTCGGCACGAAGCCTCACTGATTGTCATTTCGACCAATGTCCCGACTACGTCGGGACAGAGTGGAGAAATCTTTCTAAGGTGTAAGGGCGAAGCATTTTTCTTAAGATGGTTCCAATTAGCGCAACCTCTTTGTGTGCAAGTTAAAATTGCTCTTGAGCAAAAATTTGCAAAAATGCTTCGCCCTTACAAACGTCTCGAGATGAAGTTCGAGTTACGTCTGAAGCGGGATTCAGAATGACATGCCGGCACAATCCCTCACCGCCTGGGCACCACTTATCCTTTCACAAATTAATTCGTAATTTTGAATTAAAATTGTTCTTTTGCGCCTTTTGCGTTTTTTAAAGGTTGCGCACTGTTGCCTTAGTCCGAATCTCCATGCATTTACAGAGTCTGGTAAATAATTTAACTTCAGAAGCAAAGTCCAGGACAAAAATCTGTTGCCAAAGCGTGAGTTTTCCTTGTTTTTAATTGGTCACAAATTTAAATTGTCTTACTGAACAAACAGTCACAGGAGGTAATCTTGTCCAGATTGATGGTTTCTATTTCCGGATTAAGGGGAGAAATTGGCCTGACTTTAACTCCGGAGGTCATTGTACGTTACACTCAGGCCTTTGCCAGGTTTGTTGACGGGGGGACGGTCGTTTTAGGCAGAGACTCGCGGGTCAGCGGGCCGTTTATTGCCGATCTGGTTCGCGGTGTACTCGTTGCCAGCGGTTGCAAAGTCATCGATATTGGCATTGTGCCCACGCCAACCGTTCAGCTGGAAGTGGAGCAGCATCGGGCCAGCGGCGGAATTGCCATCACGGCCAGCCATAATCCTGTGCAATGGAACGGACTCAAATTCATGGGCGCTGACGGACGCTTTTTACCGCCGGAACATGCCAACCAGGTTTACCAGATGGCCGATCGCAATGCGCATGCTCTGCAAACCTGGGAGCATTTAGGTCAGGTCGAGTTCGACGATCAGGCGATTCAGCGACACATCGACAAGGTTTTGAGTGTTTCGTATTTGGATGTGGAAGGTTTGCGCAAACGACGCTTTAAAGTGGTGGCCGATACTGTAAATGGGGCCGGCGGACGCATCATTCCCCAGCTTTTAGAAACCCTGGGTTGTGAAGTCATTGCCATCAATCAGGAACCCAATGGACGTTTTGCCCATACTCCGGAACCCCTACCGGAAAATTTAACGCAACTTGGTAAGGCGGTTGTAGAACACAAGGCCGACGTGGGTTTTGCCGTCGATCCGGATGTCGATCGTTGCGCAATTGTGGATAATGAAGGCCGTCCCATTGGGGAAGAATACACCCTGGCCATTGCCGTCAAGTTGGTACTGAGTAAAAAATTAGGACGGGTGGTGGTCAATATGTCCACATCGCGGGCCTCCGAAGACATTGCCTGCTATTACAACTGTTTGTTTGAACGCACAAAGGTTGGGGAGATCAATGTTGCCGAAAAGATGAAAGAGTTGGAGGCCATCATTGGCGGCGAAGGCAATGGCGGCGTCATCTTGCCGGAAGTACATTTAGGGCGCGACGCACCAGTGGCCGTGGCCCTGACTTTACAGGCCCTGCTGGAACACGGCGGCACCATGCAATCATTAAAAGCGTCGTTGCCTCAATACGAGATGGTTAAAAAGAAGGTCTCCATTGAAGGTTTAAATCCTGACCAGATATTGGAGCGTCTGAAAGAGAAATACAAAGATCAGGATATTAACACTTTAGATGGTTTGAAGATCGATTTTGAGCATAGCTGGGTTCATTTGCGCAAATCCAACACCGAACCGATTATGCGCATCATTGCCGAAGCGCCAACCCACCAGCAGGCGGAAGAGCTGGCCCGGCGTTTTATGCAGGAGATATCGGAACAATAAAAAGAGGAAACAACATGTCCAGCATCACCCCGGAAGTCATTGAACGCATTATTTCGCAGGTCATTGCTGAAGCCAATTTGCCCGCAATGGGAAATGTTCGGCCCTTTACCTACGACGCGGCCGATGAATTGATCTCTTTTGGCGCCAATCGAATTGGCGCAGAAGGCCCTACCTGTCCGCCAAAGCGGGAATTGGCGCGCTGGATTGACCACACGTTGTTAAAACCGGATGCCACACGCCAGCAGATTGAAAAGATCTGCGACGAAGCTATTGAATTCGGTTTTGCCTCGGTTTGTGTCAATCCAACCTGGGTGCCTCTGGCCTACAAAAAATTACGGGGACATACTCCCCGGGTCTGTACCGTGGTTGGTTTTCCTTTAGGAGCTACCTTTCCCGAAGTCAAGGCTCTGGAAACAGAAATTGCCGTTCAGCAGGGTGCGGATGAGATCGACATGGTCATCAATATTGGCGCACTCAAATCGGGTGATTACGAATTGGTGGAACACGACATTCGTTCTGTGGTGCGGGCAGCTAATCGGAGGATTGTTAAGGTGATTATCGAAACCTGTTTGCTCACAGACGAAGAGAAAGTTAAGGCCTGTACGCTGGCCAAAGTGGCCGGGGCGAATTATGTGAAAACGTCGACCGGATTCAGCAAGGGCGGAGCTACGGTAAAAGACGTGGCTTTAATGCGTAAAGTGGTTGGCAGCCAGATGGGCGTTAAAGCCAGCGGTGGAGTAAGAAGTTACGAAGAAGCCTGTCAGATGGTAGAAGCCGGAGCCACGCGCATCGGAGCCAGCGCCAGTGTGGCTATTGTGGCCAACGGATCGGCTGAAAAATCTGATTATTAAGAAACTGCTCCGGAGCGATCTTTTAATATTTTCCTGACTAATTGTTTGTTCTTTTGAATGTCCTCCAAAAACATATAAATAATTATTCGTAGCTTCTTGAAATTAAATAACTATTTTGTTGATTACAATGCTATGAAGCGCTAAATCAGTTATTCTTTTGAAAATTGGTGGTAAAATTTTAGGATACTTCCCTCAAATGATCTAGTCCCGCCACAGCGGGATGCGAAAATTTTTGTGCTATGTGAGGAAGTAAATCTGTTGAATTGTTGATTTGTTGAATGGTTGAATGAGCATCGAGCTGACATAGCGAATTCCCATTGATCGTGAATGGGGCCATGAAAGAAAATCTTCAACACAGGTGGTAAGCCTTCCCCCTCTCCCAGATTTTTATTCTGGGAGAGGGGGATTGAGGGGGTGAGGGCAAATAATTTCTTTGCGCCCTTTGCGGTTTTTTAAAGGTTGCGGCTCTTCTTCCTTAGAATCATCAAAATTTCTTTGCATTTTTTGTATTTTGTTGGGAACTTTAATGTTTATTAAAAATGGAATTACTGAATGAAAAAGCAGTGGAAAGTCATCGACCTTCTGCAGACGGTGAGTGAATTTCTAAAAGAAAAAGGCATCGAAAATCCACGCCTGAATGCCGAATTGCTGTTGGGCAAAGTACTGAACATGAAGCGTGTTGATCTGTACCTGGCCTTCGAACGCCCACTTTCCGAGAGCGAGCTCGGCGCCTACCGGGAGCTGGTGCGCAGGCGGGCGCAACATGAGCCTTTGCAATACATTTTGGGTGAAACCGAATTCATGGGCCTAAAGTTTGTCGTTAAACCGGGCGTTCTCATTCCCAGACCAGAAACGGAGCTATTGGTAGAAGAGGTCTTAAAGTTAAAGGCGGAGTTCAACAGGCCGCCAACCATCATTGATGTAGGCACAGGCAGCGGCTGTATTGCGATCAGCCTGAGCCATTACTGGCCGGAGGCACAGCTCTTTGCCACCGACATTTCGGAAACGGCTCTTGCAGTGTGTCAGCAAAATCTGGAACTAAATCAATTAAACGGACGTGTAACCATTCAATATCATGACGTTTTAAAGGCCTGGCCGTCGGAACTACCGGAGCAATTTGATATCCTGGTTTCCAATCCGCCCTATATTTCCAGTGAGGAAATAAAAACACTACCAAAAGAAGTTCAAAACTATGAACCATTTCAGGCTTTAACGGACCAGGCCGATGGATTACATTTTTACCGCCGTTATTTTCAATTAATTAAAAGCAAAGAAATTAACACGCAGTACATGTTTCTGGAGATGAGTGGAACGCAAACAGAGGCCATTGTGCAGCAAGCGCAACAGGCTGCTATTGGTGAAATTGAAATTATTGAAGATTTAAATAAAATTAAAAGGATTTTGAGGATAAAAGTAAACAATGACTAAGAAAAAAACGAACAAATTTAAGAACAAAATTGTGCAGTTGTTAAAAAAATCTCCGGGCACGGTTTTAAGTCGCAAGGACATCAGCCACGCCCTTAACGTGCACAAACAGGATTACAACCTCTTTCAGGCGGCTTTGCAGTCCCTGGTCAAGGAAGGGAAGATCGTTCATGTTAAGAAGCATCAATATGCTTTAAAACGCGTGATGCAGCGCTATGTGGGGGAATTACGCACCACCCGCGCCGGCTTTGGTTTTGTCAACGTTGAGGACGAAGATTTTGAAGTCTTTGTTGCCCAGCCCAATTTAAATCGTGCTTTTGACCGGGATATTGTGGAGGTGCAATTGTACGCTGCCAGCCGTGGCAAACGGTTGGAAGGCTTTGTCCGGCGTGTGGTTAAGCGGTTCAGGGAATTTATTGTTGGGACTTACCACAAAAATCCTTACTACAGTTACGTGGTACCGGATGATCCCAAGATTTACAGAGATGTCATCATTCCCCCGGACCAGGCTTTAAACGCCGAAGATGGCCAGAAAGTGATCGTCAAATTTGAGGGCTGGGAGCGCGATGAACACAATCCGGTTGGTAGCATTGTAGAGATTTTAGGGGATAAGGACACGCCCGGCGTGGACATCGTTTCCATTGCCTATTCCTACAATTTGCCCATCCGTTTTCCGCAACAGGTAGAAAACGATGCGCAACGGGCTCCTGCAAAAATCCGGCCTGAAGACTTGCAAGGCCGTCTGGATTTGCGACACGAAACCTGTTTTACCATCGATCCGGAAGACGCCAAAGACTTTGACGATGCTGTTTCTTTAAAAATCTTGAAAAACGGTAACTTTGAACTGGGCGTGCACATTGCCGATGTAAGCTACTATGTACGGCCGGACACGGCGCTGGACAAAGAAGCCTTTCGGCGGGGGACCAGCGTGTATCTGGTCGATCGTGTGGTACCCATGTTGCCTGAGCGGTTGTCCAATCAACTGTGCAGTTTACGTCCCAATGAAGACCGCCTGACCTTTTCCTGCATTATGGAAATCAATCCTCAGGGCGAGGTGGTTCGCTACCAGATTACCCCCTCGGTGATCAACAGCAAACGGCGCTTCACCTATGAGGAGGTGCAGGACATCCTGGATGGCAAAACCAACGATCGCTTTGCAGATGTGCTGCGTCAGATGGATCGCTTGCGCGAAATTCTAATGAACCGGCGCTTTGCTGAAGGGGGGATCGATTTTGAGACGCCGGAAGTCAAATTCGTTTTAAATGAAATGGGCAAACCGGAAGAGATCATTCCAAAGAAACGTTTGAACAGTCACCGCCTGGTTGAGGAATTTATGCTAATCGCCAATAAAACGGTGGCTCAGCACATTAAAAAGATCAGTCCCAATAAACAGGCGCCTTTACCATTCATCTACCGCGTGCACGAAAAACCGGATGAAGAGAAGATGAACCGCCTGTTCAATTTTTTGTCGGCCATGCGTGTTCCGTTCAAGCCGGTCAAACGGGTAACTTCGCGCTATTTGCAAAACTTGCTTTCTTCCATCAAAGGGAGCAAGGAAGAGGTGATCATCGAAGAGGTGGCCCTGCGCAGCATGATGAAAGCCGTCTATTCGGAAACCAACATAGGCCATTTTGGGCTTGGTTTTAAAGACTACACGCACTTTACTTCGCCCATCCGACGCTATCCGGACCTGGTGGTCCATCGTTTGTTGCGCCAGTACGAAAAAGATGGGCAAAAGGTAGAAAAGAAGGGGCTGAAAAAGAATTTGCACCAGATCGCTACGCAGGCTACTAAGATGGAACGCCTTGCCATGGAAGCCGAACGGGAATCCATTAAACTCAAACAACTGGAATACATCGAACAATTTATCGGTCAGGAGTTCGAAGGTCTGGTCTCCGGAGTGCAGTCTTTTGGCGTGTTTGTGGAGTTGAAAAATATTTTTGTGGAAGGGATCATCCCTGTAGAAACGCTGAACGATGATTTTTACATCTACGATGAACCGACCTTTTCCCTGATCGGTCGTGACACGGAAACCACCATCCGCCTGGGGGATGAAGTGCTGATCCGCGTTGAAGAGGTGGATTTTGAAAGAAGGCGGGCCCGCTTTAGTCTGTTGGAAAATCTGAGTGATGAACCCGGGCGTAGTGAGCACCGGACCCAACTGTTAAAGGAGAGTAGCCGTCAGCCTAAAAGACGGGGCCGCTCAAAAAGAAAGTCCTGACCATGCGGAAGTAAGCGAGCAGGAGAGCAATCCCGCCTGGCGTTTCCTGAAAAAATAGAAGCGGAAATGGTCAGGTTAGAGGCAGGAATGTGCAATAACCAGAATCAAAAATTTTCTTTGGAAATAAAGGAAAGGAAAGTGCGATGCGAGTAGAAATTCCCCGTGAAAAATTGGAGAAATGGGCTGACTATTTATTGAATTATTCGCTTGATGGCGTCCAAAAAGACGACGTGATCATGATCAAGGGAGAGCCCATCACTTGGCCTTTGATCTACGTTCTGGAAGAGAAAGTCATCAAGGCCGGCGGTATTCCGGATGTGAATCTGGTGCCCCCGAATAATGAACGGGGCAAAGTGTGGAGCGCCATCATGGCCCGTTATGGCTCACTAGAGCAAATTAAACGGGTGCCGCAATGGCACATTGAACGTTACAAGGCCATGACCAAATACATCGAAGTGTTGGGCGCTGAAGATCCTTCCCTTTATGCCAATACACCGGAAGAGACCACGCGGGCTATCATGCAGGAAGACGAACCGATCAAGAATATTCGTCTGGCCAAACCCTGGGTTTTAACGCTTTACCCCACCAAAGGCTTTGCAGATCTGGAAGGCATGAGCCTGGAGCGCTTTACGGAAGTGGTGGTCAATGCTTCCATGGTCAATCCGCGCCTGCTGGATGCCCTGGAAGAGGACATCTACCAGGTCATGCGCAAAAGCAAAACCATGCGCATTATTACCCGCCATCCAGAAGAGCAACGCGATCTGGAATTGACCATGAGCATTGAACAGCGCAATATAGTCAAGTGCACCGGAAAACGCAATTTCCCGGATGGCGAGGTGTTTACCAGCCCGGACGCCAATACAGTGGAAGGTGAAATTTTTGTCGATTTGCCGGTCAGTTATTCCGGCGTAACCATTCAGGGAATTTATTTAAAATTTGAAAAGGGCAGGATTGTAAAGTACACAGCAGAACAGGGCTTTGAAACCCTGCAAAAAATTATTGAGACCGATGAAGGATCGCACCGACTGGGCGAGGTGGCCCTGGGCATGAACAACGGTATTGAAGAGGTTCTGAAACATCCATTGTTCGTGGAAAAAGTAGGCGGAACGTTGCATATTGCCATTGGCGCCAGTTATCCGGAATGTTTTATTGATCAGGAAGATTCGGAGACGGGCAGACAGCAGATGGAAGAATTTTACAAGCGGGGCGTAGCCAACAAATCGGCGCAGCATGTAGATATTGTTACCGATTTTCGGCCGGGCGGCGCCGGCAAAGCCGTTTATCTGGATGATGTAAAACTGGAGATTAAAGATAATATCTGGGTTGTACCGAAATAGTTTGAGGATGGCTGTTTTATTGTGTAGCTCTACCGGAATTAATGGTTGCAGCCATGCGGCCTCATGAGTAAGCGGACGGGCGTTAAATTAAGCCGGGATAGTAGAGGCAATAGGTATGGGTTCCTGTTTTGAATTTACATGCGAAAAGTGCGGCTACCGTGCCGTGGTTTCGGGAGGGAGAGATTGTGGCATGGTCGCGGTTGTGGAGACAATGGTCTGCCTGACTTGCCGGGAGCTTGTTGACGTATTGATTGGGCGCTATGGGAAAGAAGGACTAAGCGGGGATGCAGATTATGACAGGGATATGGGAGTCTGTCCCAGATGTCGCGGCCGGGATTTGTTGCCCTGGGATGATCCGAAATTGTGTCCTAAATGCGGCGCACCAATGATCAGGGGAGAACTCACTGTCCTATGGGATTGAGGCCTCTGGAACAGATTGGGCTATATTACAATAAAGAAGCGGGAGAGGATTAATCCTCGGTCGGCCGTTATTAGCCAGGACGTTTGTCATTTAATGAATAGCTTGTTGAAAAAAGTTTTTTCTTTTTTCACATTATATTATGTCAAAAAGCAGTATTAGAGCACTTCCTTCAAAGGATCGGTCTTTTGAAGGAAGTGCTCAAAGGCAGCAGAGCCGCAACGTAATTCGAGCTTCAGCTCGAGACTTTTATAAGGGCGAAATGACAATCAGTGAGGCTTCATGCCGAGCGTCATTCCAAATCCCGATCGTCGGGGACAGGCCTGTCTGGCAGGTGCAGCCGGACAGGCCCGTCTGGCCAGACGGACAGGTTTATCCGGCCGAAGGACGGGCCATTCAACAATTAAACAATTCAACAACTCAACCTTTTTACTTCCTCACACAGCACACAAATTTTTGCATCCCGCCAGGCGGGATTGAACTTTTGAAGGAAGTATCCTAAGCACTCTTATTCGAAAAAAAGTATTGGATTCATTAAAATGAGAGCATCTTTGTCACTCTATTGACTTAACCCGCCTTGTGGATGACTTTCTTGCCCCGTAAACTCTTCAATTCTTCCCAGGCTCTCTGTTCGGCCATTTGACGTTCTAATCCCGCTTCAAATTCATAAATGGCTGCTCGCTCTTCAAACCAGTCTTTTTGCAGTTCATCCAAATTTTGTTGTGTAAGAATCGATAAATTGTTGTCTGCCTTCTGCATGTGGATTACTCCTAAAGTAGTACAACCGTACACCAATATAAGTAAAAATGTAGCGTTTGTCAAATTTACGGAAATGGTGTTCAGGTGTGTCAGGAAAAAAATTAAAGCATCCGGGGTAAAGGCATTTTTTTCTATGAAAAATACCGATATTTTGTTTAATGTAGAGTGGAATCAACAAAGTGGTGTAATTATGGAAATCAAAAGCGGTAATTTTTTTATAACCGATCAAAAAGATGGCCTGGATTTGCAGGCCATCCATGATTTTCTAAGAACCGCCTATTGGGCCAGGGGTAGGGACCTGGAGACGGGTAAGAAAAGTGTGGAACATTCGTATTGTGTGGCTCTTTTTCATGAAAGGCAACAGATTGGCTTGGCGCGAGTGATTACCGATTATGCGACCTTTGGTTATTTGTGCGATGTTTTTGTGCTGCCTGACTTTCGGGGGCGTGGATTGGGTAAGTGGTTAGTGGAAAGTACATTGCGTTCAGAAAAACTTAATGAGGTGAAAAAAATGATGCTGGCCACCAAAGATGCCCACGGGCTATATGCAAAATTTGGTTTTAAACGTTTAAGCCAATCCGATTACTACATGGAGCGATTAAAATAAAAAGGCTCCCCAAAGGGAGCCGATTGAGGGAGGGAGGAGGAAAATTTAGAGATTAAACATCTTTCTGTTATCAATGATTTCCGCTTTTGCTTTCAGATTTTCGTACCAGTTATTGAAAATCTGGTTCTTTTTTTCATTCAATAAGCGCGTTCTGATCGCCTCTTTTTGCTGATTAAAAGCCGTTGAGTCGAATGGTGTTTTTTCCAATAATTTTAGATAGTAAAAACCACGCGTGGTTTCGACCAGATCGGATATTTCTCCGGGTTCCAGGGTAAAGGCCGTGGCATTAAACTCAACAGAAAAGCCAATGCCCGGCACTGTAGATGCTCTGCTAAAGAGAGGCGTAATATCATGGAGCAATTTTTTTTCAGGATCGCTTTCGGCGATTTTGGCAAAATCTTCGCCTGCGTTGATCCGATCGCTGAACTGTTCAATGTGTGCTCGGGCCAGGTCTTTGGCCTTTTGTGTACGAATACGGTTGACAATAATAGGTTTAACCGTTTCTAATGGCCGATATCCTTTTGGTTCAATTTTGGTTACGGTAACCACGACATATCCATCATCCACATTGTAGATATTGGAAACTTCATTGAGTTCCGCTGCAAAAACAAAGGCTTTGATGGCCGCATGATTGCCAATACCGGGAATAAAATCGCCCTCTTTAGGAAAGAGCGCCGTTTCTTTTATTTCGTAGCCCATGGTTTTGGCTTGATTAAAAAAGCCGTTGGATTTAGCATCTTCAGCAAAAAGGCGGGCATTGTTTTCCACCTCTTCCACGCGTGAGGGAGCCGGATGTACCTTCATTAAAATATGGCTAGCTTTGACTTTTAGCTGGCCATTTTCTTTCTTTTTGTCTTCTACTTTAATCAAATGAAAGCCAAACCGCGTTTGAATGGGGCCAACCACTTCTCCGACTTTGGCATTAAAGGCAGCTTCTTCAAATGGCTTAACCATATCGCCTTTGCCAAAATAGCCTAAATCGCCTTTGTTCTTTTTTACAGAAGGGTCTTCCGAATATTCCAGCGCCAGGTCATTAAAGTTTTCTCCGGCAGCCAGACGTTTTTTTATGGATTCAAATTCTTGCATGACTGCCTGGGTGTCTTCTTTGGTGGTTTTGATCTCAAATTTAACATAAGCAATAGCCCGGCGTTCTTGCTGGGTAAAATCTTCTTTGTGTTTGTCGTAAAATTCTTTTACCTCTTCGTCCGATACTTTTAAAGAATCTGAGATAAACTGAAAACTGTTTACTCCAAGATATTCCACTTTGGCTTTGATATTGTTTTTTTCGAATTCATCCAGAATTTCTTCATCGCTCACACGTACGGAATTAGTGATGATGTTTTGTAGCTTAACATAAGGAATTTGTTGACGATAAATTTGTTCGATTTGTATCCAGGGGATGTTGGGATTGCCCAGGGCTGCGCGATACTTTTGCATATCAAAAACGCCGTTAGTTTGAAAAGCAGGATGGCGTTTAAAATCTTCCAGAGGATAGTTCAATATCTGGTACACAATTTCAGAGTCACTGACCGCAATACCCAATCGTTTCATCTCCTCACCGAAAAGGGTTTGCTGAACAAAACGTTCCCAGACTCTGTCGCGTAATTTCTGTAGATCATCATCGGTAAAATTTTCTTTACCGGTACGCGCTTTTTCTTCCTGATACATTTGTTGAAAGAGTTCATTAAATTCACTGTAGGTTAATTTTTTGCCATTTACTTCTCCCACCACATCACGACGTCGTGACTGGCTGGTATAATTGGCGCCCCACTCAAAAACCATCAGGGCAATAAATGCTACTGCAACCAGAATGATGAATATTTTACTGAATTCCCGCATTTTGGTCATCATAAAGCCGAGTTCTCCTTTAAACTAAATTATTTAATTAAGCCTATAAATTTAAAGGGAAAAAAGATGAAAAACAAATTTGAAATTTGAAGTATGGG
>NZ_JBSMDE010000179.1:0-27097 GCF_056497305.1 Caldithrix sp.
TTTTAGGGAGGACGTGTTGAAGAATTGGTTTAAATTATTTCTGCGAATATCTGCTAAATCTGCGCGAAATATAATTGTGATTAAAACAGTTTCTATCACTTTTGGTTGCGGCTATGCTGCCTTAGAAAATTATTTCGATACTTATTGTACAAACGGTCTTTGCCGCTAAAGCTGTAAAGTAGGTCCCGTAGGGACAGAATGAGATTAGCCCACCGTTTCAACGGCGGGTAAAACAAAACACAAAAAACATTAATCATCCCTGCGATCCGAGATAGGAAACCGTTTCAACGGTTTACGCTAAATAGAACAAAAAAAACGCAAAACATAGATTGTCCCTGCAGGAATGACCTGCTCCATAACGGACTGTTTGAAAATCGGGCTGTTCTTGCCCTAATTATTTCCATGAATGAGGAGAAGAAGGAGGGGGAGAGAGCGCAGTCCTTAAAATTTAATTTTTACTTCCTCCACTTTTAAATCCTCCCTTTACATTTTTATTTTCAATTTGTGCAATTTTTTACGATATTCACCTCTGTTTTATTTGTTCCATTGAATTAATCGGAGGGAAAAATGTCCAAAATTCTGAACCACGTAAAACCTGGTGTACTGACCGGAGAAGACGTGCAGACCGTTTTTAAAATTGCCAAACAAGAAGGCTTTGCTTTACCGGCTGTTAATGTGGTGGGAACCAATTCGGTTAACGCTGTGCTGGAAGCCGCCCGCGAAGTAAATTCCCCGGTAATCATTCAGTTTTCTAATGGAGGAGCTTCTTTTTTTGCTGGTAAGGGCCTGTCCAACGAAAACCAACAGGCCGCCATTGCCGGTGCAGTGTCCGGCGCACGACACATTCATCAGATGGCCGAACTCTACGGTGTGCCGGTGATTGTACACACCGATCACGCCGCCAAAAAACTTCTACCCTGGGTCGATGGCCTGCTTAAAGCCAATGAAGAACATTTTGCTCAAACTGGTAAGCCTCTGTTTAGCTCGCACATGCTCGATCTTTCCGAAGAACCTCTGGAAGAAAACGTGGCTACTTCCGTGCAATTTCTGGAACGCATGGCCAAAATGGGCATGACCCTGGAAATCGAATTGGGTGTGACCGGCGGAGAAGAAGATGGCGTGGATAATACCGGCGTGGACAGTAAAAAGCTGTACACTCAACCAGAAGAAGTAGCCTATGCCTACGAAAAATTGATGGCTGTGAGTCCCAATTTTACAATTGCCGCTGCTTTTGGCAATGTACATGGCGTTTACAAACCGGGTAATGTGGTGTTGCGCCCCATTATTCTCAAAAATTCTCAGGAATACGTCAAACAAAAATTCAATACCGATGAAAAACCCGTGAGCTTTGTTTTTCATGGCGGTTCAGGCTCCAGTCTGGAAGAAATTCGTGAAGCCATATCCTATGGGGTGGTTAAAATGAATATTGACACCGATACCCAGTGGGCCTTCTGGAATGGGGTGCGTCAATACTACAAAAAATATGAAGGTTACCTACAAGGCCAGATCGGCAATCCTGAAGGAGAAGACAAGCCCAACAAAAAATATTACGATCCGCGCAAGTGGTTGCGGGCTGCTGAAAAATCAATGATCGAGCGGCTGAAAAAGGCATTTGAAGATTTAAACTGCGTAAACAGAAACTAAAAAATTTGGGCCGGCTTTTGCCGGCCTGTTTTTTTCCATGAATAGACTTGAGCTGAACCAACCATTATTTGACCAGGCCATTGAAAAACTCACAAAACAGGATCACATCCTGAAAGCTGTGCTTCAAAAATTTGGAGCTCGGCCTTTCTGGCAATGTCCACCAGGTTTCGCCACACTGATTCAGATCATCTTAGAGCAACAGGTTTCTCTGGCCTCTGCAAAAGCTGTTTTTACCCGATTGAAAGAAGCATTGGGACAAATATCCACCAGAGCCATCCATCAGGCCGGAGAGGGCGGACTGCGCCAATTAGGAGTTAGCACGCTACTGCTATCTTCTGGCGGAACAGGTGGAAAGCGGCAAGTTCGATTTTGAATACTTGCATCAGCTGGACAATCAAACCGCTCTGGCTTATTTGTGCCAGTTAAAAGGCGTGGGACGCTGGACAGCCGAAGTCTATTTGTTGATGGCCATGCGCCGCGCTGACATTTTTCCGGCCGGAGATCTGGCATTGATCAAAGCCATCTCTCAATTGTACCAGCTAGATGGTCAGTCAGAAACTGAAAAACTGCGTCAACTCAGTGAAACCTGGAAACCCAACCGCGCTGTTGCCGCCCGTATGCTCTGGCATTACTATTTGAGTCAGTAGTCTGGATTTTTGCCGTAAAGGTTTTCTATTTAATCAAAATGATTTTTCTGATTTGCCTAAAATTTTCACTCTGCATTAAAAGAAAATAAAGCCCGCTGGCCAATGACCATTTTCTGGAATCAATGAGTAGTTGATGGCGCCCGGCAGGCAATTTACCCGTCCGCCATCTTTTAATCTGCCCCCCTCTGATATCGAACAAACGAAATTCAACCTGCTGACTTACCGGCAATCCAAACTCTAAGCGCGTGACCGGATTAAAGGGATTGGGGAAATTTTGAGACAAGTAAAATTTTTGCGGAATGGAGCTGCGATTTGCTGTTTCCAGATGTGTCAGAATGCGAAGATCGATTCTTAGCGAATCAAGAACCCAGGAACCTGAATCATCCCAAACCTGCACAAAGAACCAGCCACTGGCGGCCTGATGGCGCCTATTGAACAAACGCAGCATGCCGGTTTGTTGTTCAAATGAAAATTCCAGTGAATCCAAAGTGGACCAGAATTGGTAGGTCAAAAGAGAATCTGCGGTTTCCAGGTCTTCAAAGTAGTCCCAGATCATTAACTGAGCGGAAGAGTCGGCGTAAATAATCAAAGAGTCGGGTAAAGCGCGTTCCAGGAATGGCGGATCATTTACCGGTAGAATGTGAACCTGGAAGGTGTCCTTGGCCGTTAAACCAATTTGATCGCGGCCCGTCAAATAGACCTCTGCCTGACCGAAAAAATTTTCCTTCCCTTTAATAAACAGGGAATCGTGAACCATCTTTTGTAAAATATTCGATTGATTCGCTTTGGCGCTGAAATTCAATTTAGAGGTGCTGTCCTGGTCGCAAAAGATGCTGTCCAATTTGGCAGCTAAATGCCAGTCTGCGTCTTCTAAAAGTGTTATATCGGCAGCCGGCCGGCAAACATAGGGAGGGAATTTGCTGTAAATGTACTGCGCTCGGGTTAAGGTGTCGGCGCCGGCCGGACCGCTTACGATCAGAGTAACATCAAAATGTCCTGGCTGCTGATAGATATGAATGGGATTAGCCACAGTGTCTGTCTGACCATCGCCAAAATCCCACAACCAATGAGCAATGTCTCCGGTGGATTGATCGGTAAAATTCACTTTCAAGGGTACTTTTCCTGCGGTTGTGCTGGCTTTAAATCCGGCCTTAATTTCTGAGAACTCGTAAGCCCCAATATCAACCGCTACCGTCCCATCGCGATTACCGTCCATGAGGCGCGGTTTGCCGGCCACATCAGTGGCCGGAAGCGTAATTAAAGAATTATCTGTGGTACCGCGATCGATTGCTTTGGCCCCTGAGACCAGGGCATAATAATGTGGCCATTGTTTTTTAAAATTTGTTTTTGTGGCATATTGAGTAAACCCCACATCACTTACCGGGGAAAGAAAATAGGAATGGTCGGTCAAAGAATATGAAATGGATGGCGTGCTGTTATCGTCTGTCGGAAAAGAAAAGTCGTGATTGTTCGCGGCAAACAAAATATTGGTTAAAACAGAGGATGTGGAACTGCACCGGATGGCTGTGTTATTATCGGCTAAAGTCAGATTTCCAATGTCCGGGCTGCATTGATCCAGTTCGAGGCCCACAGTACAATGGTAAATCACATTGCCCACCAGTTTAGCGTAAGATTGATCGCAATAAATGCCCACGGTCTGGTAACCTAAACGATTATTTACGATTTGCGGAACAGCAAAACCACTGCTTATTTTAATGCCTGTCGAATCCTGATGACTGATCAGATTATCGTGAATGCTGGGTTGAAAAATACCGTCGATGAAAATACCGTGCCTACCGTTAAAGCGGATGGTGTTGAATTTCAATTCAGGTTGAGGAAATTTTTCAGCCTGATTCATCACAATCCCGTTCAGGACATTGTTTTCAAGCGTACAAAAAGCCAGAAGAGGATTGGCGGCGCCTTGAATTTGCACACCATTCCCGGCATTGTCTGCAATCCTGCAATGCTGGACTTCGTTAGCTGCTCCGCTTAAGGAGAGCGCAGCGTTAAAACTTTGACCGTTGAGGCTGTCCAAGCGGTAGGCTCGTGAAATTCGGACATATTTTAGCGTACTACCCAGGCTATCCGGATCACTGATGATTAAGCCAGCCCAGTACCTGGACGGGTCGTTCGTCGTAAAAATAATGGAATCGTTCTGACTACCGATAGCAGTTAAATGGCCTTTAACCTGAAGGAATCCGCTATCAAATTCAGGTCGGCTGTAGTCGAAATGGCTACCGCCGGGAAAAAGCACCTCAACGCCTGCTTCAATTTCCAGGCTGGAATCTTTGTCAACAAATGCAGCGCCTCTTATTTCCACCGGGCTGCCTTCTCTGGACCAACGGCCGGAAACAGACAAACCCGAGCGCACAATGATGTGATCACTGATGATGAAGGTGGTGTCGCTGACATCGGCAAGGGCTGGGTCCTCCGTAGCGGTCAGACGCAATAAGCATTGCTCTGAATTTACCACAGGAATGCTCCAGTCAAAATATTTTTCATTGCCATCAATCGAGGTGATGGGCGTCCAGTTGCTACCGGCATCGCTTGAATAGTCAATGGAAATTCCACCAACGCTACCTGCCCAGCGAATGGTTTCATGGGCGCTTTGTAACAGCGATTCATTTCCATTGGGCTGTTCCAGTCGTAGAAAATCAGCTTTTCTTTCCAGGGCGCCCAGATCGATACGCCCATGGGCCACACGCGCCTGGCCCTGCAGATCCAGTGCAGTGTGTTCAAACAGGGAAGTATCGACTATGCCGCTATTTACAGCCCAGGAATTACCGGCAAGGTTGTAGTTTTGGTGATCCATATCCACAAATTGGGGATTTTTCCCTAAAAAGTTTTTGCCTACAACCTGAACCTGTTCTCCTAAAACTTTACTCTGCACCAGGCAATGATCAATGGTGATCAGGCTAAATTTACCGATTTCTAAGTCTTTTTTATTGGCGTAAAAAATGGAATTGCGTATTTGTGGCTGGCTGTTTAGTCCGCAATCCAGACCGGCCTGGCCATTAGACGCCACCGTACAATTGGTGATTTGTAAATCGCATTCAGAAATACAGCGCAATCCATTCTGCAAATTATCATTAATCAGGCAGTTGATCAGATGAACGTCAGCGCTTTTTATGTACAGGCCATCATTAAAATTATTGGACAGCTGGCAATTTTCCAGGCGGATGGGCGCGGAGACGACGCTTAGCGCGCCGAAATAATCTAACCAATTTTGCAGATATTTAATGTGTGATGCGTATTCGATCTTGCAATAGCGTAAAAACGACGAATCGCCGGCCGTTTCATCGAAAAAGAGCAAGCCCCAGTTACCGGTATCTCCCTGCCGACTAAAAACAACCAGGCTATCCGGTTTACCTGTAACCTGCAGAGTTCCTTGAATTCGCAGAAAGCCCAAATCAAACAGCGGGTTAACATAGTCGTGATTTTCACCTGTTTTAAATTCTATCCGTACGCCTGGTTCAATCAGCAAAGTTTCATTTTCCGGAACAATGGCTTCGCCATTGATCAGATAAGGGGAGTGCGCGGCATCCCAGACGCCGAAAACCTGGCTCTGGTCAGGAATAATGGTCTGGCAAAAAAGCTGAAAATAATAAGGGATGAAAAACAAGGCCAGCCAAAATAAGGATTGTTTCATGTTGCTTACTCCTGAACGTTTAGTCCATCCAGCTAAAAAAGTGCCAATCCAAAAAGCAAAGAGGTTAAAAATGCATTGCCGCAATCAAAAAGACAAAGGCCCCAGGGAATGACTTAAAATAAGTGGCTTTTCCGTATTGGGTATTGAGCTGTTACACAAATAAGCGGTTAAAATTAGCTTGATCAACTTTATTTTTTTATGAAAAACACGGCGATCAGTAATAGTATCTTAAGGGGAACAGGGATTACTATATACAACAACCAATATATGTTCGGCTACTCATTCTGGAGTCTGGATAAAAATACAGCTGATCGGCACATATTCTGGTTTTCTCTTCTGAACATATTCTGTTCAATTCTGATAAATGGTATTTGAAAAGTTTATGAAGTGTTTAAACTGGTCGAAGTTTAAACACCAGAAGCCCTCATAAAGTCCTCCTCATAATTAGGTGGAAAGTGGCTCTATCGTTAAGACAGAGCCACTTTTTTTTTCTATTTGACATTCCAATAACCATATTACAACGCATTTTTGCATACATTTAATCAAGCATTACTATTTGTGCACCTATTTCTCTGTTATGTTTGATAGTATGATGAAAAAACTAATGTAGTTCAAAATGTAACCGATATTAGACAAAACTAATTTTTTAAAAAAAGAGTCTGTATTATGAAAACAAAAAAGATTTACCTACTCACTCTTTTATTCCTGCTTTTTACCGTAGAATATAGTCGTACCAATACCTCGCAAACTAAATTGGACCAACCTTTTTGCATAGCTAAGGATTTTTTTGATCGGGCAGAAAATTTATTTAACCAACAACTTTACGACAGCTCGGCCAGTTATTTTCTAAAAACCCTGGAAATGGTCGACCCCATTCAAAATGCAGCCCTGGTAACCAGGATTTATTTACGCCTGTCACAGATAGAGCAAAAATCGAACGGTAATTACCTGGCCTTAAAATATGCCAGGTTGGCGCTCAAACAATGTACACATCTAAACGATAAACACCTGCTGGCGCGTGCGTATCATTTAACTGGTAGAATTTATTGGCACCTGGGGCAGTACAATCAAGCATTAACATATTATTTACAGGCAAAATCCTTTTATACGCGCTTCAATGAAAAAGAACCTTTAAGTGGAATTTATAATACCATCGGCACCATTCAATGGTCATTAGGCAATTTCGACCTTGCTCTGGAAAACTATAAAATCGCTTTAAGTCTTTCGAAATCACTCAACAATGTGGAAAGGCAGGCGCGTATTCTGAATAATATCGGGCTGGTCTATCAAAGCTGGAAGCGCTGGGAAGAGGCTCTTTCCTATTACAAACAGGGACTAAAGCTGTCAGTCGACTCTACCAAACACTTTGGCTACACCTATTCTAAAATAAATATCGGTTTGATTTCCATGGAACTGGGGCACTATGATAAAGCATTACGTTTATTGCATGGGGCTAAACGCTATTTCGAACAATCGAATGATGTTGCCGGCCAGGCCTTTGTTAATAAATATCTTGGCGACGTGTCTGTAAAAGCGGGGCGTATTGCTGAGGGGTTTAAATATTACCACGTCTCGTTAAATTTTGCCAGGCAGGCCCAAAACAATTATCGAATTTGCGAAGCCCTGCTGAGTATTGGCCAGAATCACTTTAGAAAAAATGAGTTCCGGAGGGCTGAAAATTATTTAACTCAAAGCCTGTCTATTGCAAAACGTGAAGGATATAAAAAAATTACCTATCAGATTTACGAGATTTTAGCTCAGTTAAAAAAGGCAGAACACCAATATGGTAAAGGATTTTACTTTTTAAATAAGGCCATAGGTTTAAAAGATAGCTTGTTTAACGAACAAAAACTGGCGGCTCTCAGTGATATTCAATTAAAACTGGACCTGGATGAAAAAGAGAGAGAAAACGTCCTGTTAAAAAATAAAAACCTGCGCTCTGAATGGCAGCTTGAAACAGCGCGCATGGTACGCATCGGCTTATCCATGTCCATTCTGTTTGCTTTGATTCTTATTTTTCTACTCTGGCACAGATGGAATTTCATTCGGAAAGTAAATTCTGAGTTAGAAGAGCAAAACGAGAATATAAAACAGGTCAATACAGAGAAAGAGGCGTTAATTCAGCAATTAAAAGGAGCTCTGGCTAAAATTTCAACGCTTCAGAGCTTGTTGCCCATCTGTTCTAATTGTAAAAAAATCCGCGACGACGAAGGGTACTGGCAATCCGTTGAAGGGTATATTTCTGCTCATTCACATGTAAAATTTTCTCACGGTCTATGCCCCGATTGTGCGCAGGAGCTTTATCCTGAGATTTTCAACAAAAAAAATAAGAGTTCAGTATAAAAACCACGAATTTCACGGATTAACACGAAGATATTTGATGTAATTTAAATAAAAACAATAGGCAAATTTAAATAAAATTCGATAATAATACCTTTTTAGAGTGGACTCAAATAAAAAATAATAAACCATCCCACCATTTGTGGCACACAGCTTCAGTGCTGTTCTTCACAAAAGATATTTTTCCGAAATGATTGAAAATATCTGAATAGTCCGGTGCATGTTTTCTCTTTTGCTTTTTTCCTGCGAAAAATTTAATTTGCAAATAAAAAATACGTAAAGCGAATTTATGGAAGATCATTTTTTTTTAAAGCAACAAAGCCTTGGGGCGCTTCTTTTTGATTTGCACAATGGAAGAATTCTCGCTGTTAATAAACGTGCTGAACAGATATTGAATAAAAAGAAAGAGATCATTGTTAAGAAGGGAATTGCTTTTTTTTTACCAGAACATTTCACGCTGTCTAAAAGCCACTTCGCTACTACAGGCATCATCTGGGAAGGTTTTCTTGCCCTGAACCAGGAACAACTTTTTATTTCCATATTTAATGATGGCACGACTGGTGTTGTATCCATCTTCGCTTTACCTACCTTGAGGCCAGAAAATAGTTTTTTGTTTATGCTGCGCATGCTGGTGAGCAGCCTCGATTTCGATGGATTGGTTCTGGATTTACAGGGCAACATCAAGCAAATTACCCGAGGATTTGCCGAAGTTCTGAAGTATGACGATAGAGAGCTCTTAGGCAGGCAGGTAACAGAAGTTTTGATTCCTGATTCGCAAAAAGAGTACTGGCGCCTTTTTTTTAAACAACTCAGGGAAGAGCAGAGCGTTGTGCCCATGTTCCAGATGCAGATGAAAATGAAGGATGGTCAGAAGAAAGAGTTTGTATTTCATAACAGCCTGATAACGGATGCAGCTGGACATGCCGTGGGCACGCTTAGCCTTTGTCTGGAATATTCTTATCTTACCAATAAAATTTTACGCAGAGGAGTGTCAGGCAGATTAGTAGATATCATTGCCCGCATCTCTTCCATGTTTGCCCAAAGTCCGTCTTACAAACTGGATGATTGCATCAATGATACGTTAAAACTGGTAGGTGAATATGCCCAGGTGGATCGCAGTTATGTTTTTCTTTTCAGAGACAATTTAAAGGTCATGGATAATACACATGAATGGTGCGCGCCTGGCGTTGAACCGCAAATCGAAAACCTGCAGGGATTGCCTTCAAAAATAGTGCCCTGGTGGATGAAATATCTGCTCAGAAATGAAATCATTCATATTCCTAAAGTAAGCGCCCTGCCAGAAGAAGCCTCCAATGAAAAAGAGATTTTGGAGGCTCAGGATATCAAATCGCTCATTGTGGTTCCCATGACAGAGGGAGAGACGTTAATCGGTTTTATCGGATTTGATTCCGTACAACGTCCCAAATTCTGGAGCAATGAAGATATTAATCTTTTAAAAATTGTTTCCAGCGTATTTGTAAGTTCTTTGATCCGAAAAAATGCAGAACTGACCCTGGCCGATACCGAAAAACGCTACCGAACCATTTTCTCTCTCGCTCCAGATTTGCTGGTCGTGCTGGATTACCAGGCTCATATCCTCTCTCTGAATCCCGCTTTTAAAAGAATAACCGGCCTTGAAATTGAGACCGTTTTGAAAAAAACATTCAGTCATTTGTTAATTGAGAAAGAACGGACGACGTTCGCCAGGAATTTTAAAATTTGTTTAAAAGAGGGAACCCCGCTTTCCAGGGAATACCATTTAAAAAGTAAAAATGGCGTGGCGATCGTCGACCTTAAGCTGGTTCCGCTCACCGAAAGGGGGAAGATTGTAGGTGTTTTTGGTATCGGGCGGGACATCACCGAGAAGAAATCATTGGAAAAAAATTTGCGAGAAGCGGAACGGCTAAAATCAATCGGAACACTGGCCGGAGGTATTGCCCACGATTTTAACAACATCCTGAACATTTTATTGAGTAATTATTCCATACTAAAAAATGCATTAACCAATGTTGATCAGGATATCTCTGAGTCGTTCGATCTGATCAGGCAGGCCATTGAACGCGGCAAAAATCTGGTTCAAAATCTATTAACCTTTGCCAGCAAAAAAGAGCCTATTCCCGTTACTCTTGACTTGAATAACGAAGTCAGGCATGTGGTTAAACTTTTACAACAAACCACCACCCGATCCATCCATTTCAATTTAAAGCTTACGCCTGATGCGTTGTGGATTTCATTCGATCAAATTCAGTTGCATCAGGTTATCTTGAACCTATGCCTCAACGCCATCGATGCTATTTTGGCCAGGAGGCCCCAGGGCACGGTTATTATTCGTACGCGGAAGGTATCCGGAGCAGCCATCCCTCCTGATGCAGACAGCGCTAAACAGTCCACGTTTTGTTTGTTGGAGGTGGAAGATGATGGCATCGGTATTGATCCTGAAACACAAAAATTTCTATTCGATCCTTTTTTTACGACAAAGCGCAGGGGTACAGGGCTTGGTTTGTCCGTGGTGTTTGGCAGTATCAAGAGTTTTGGAGGCAAAATTAGTTTGAAGAGCAAACCGGGTGTAGGTACAACATTTCAAATTGTGTTGCCCCTGATCAAAGGCGAAAAACGTGCCCCAAAACCAATTAGCAAGCAGCCGCCCTCTGAGAAGTTCTCTGCCCCGCCGGGAACCAGAATCGTCCTGGTCGAAGATGATGTGACTTTAAATAAAATGCTCACTTTTGTTCTAAAACGCTTTGGTTTCCAGGTCGAGCAAATTTTTGACGGTAGCAAAGCCCTGGATTATTTATTAGAAACGGCTGACAAGATTGATGCGCTGATCCTCGATTTTGATTTACCAGGTAAAAACGGCTGGCAAATTGCACAGCCCTTGTTACAGTCCAAAAGGAATTTAAAAATAATCATCACCAGCGGATATCTGTTACCGGAGATCCGAACTCAAATTCGGAAAAACAAGGGGGTACGGGTGATAGAAAAACCTTTCGAACCCGAACAGCTTTTAGAAGTATTGAAAGGGTTGATCAGTTCCAGATAAAAAGGTCTGATATATGCAAACAGAGATTTTGGTGGTTGGCGCCAGTACCAGCGGCGTGTGCGCTGCCATTCAGGCGGCGCGAATGGGACGACGGGTAACTGTTGTGGAGGAATCGCCCTGGGTGGGCGGTATGCTGACGGCAGCCGGCGTTTCGGCCATTGATGGCAACCATGCATTGCCTTCCGGACTATGGGGCGAATTTCGCGAGCGTTTGTACCAACATTACGGCGGACCACAGGTCGTGGAAACCGGTTGGGTGAGCAACACCCTGTTTGAACCTAAAATCGGAGAAAACATTCTACGCGAAATGTTGTTAAGCTCTGGAGAGGTGCGTCTTATCCATGGCTATTTTCCCGTAGCGGTTCAAATGCAAAATGACACCGTGATAGGTGTGCGCTTTAGCAACCATCAAAAACAACTAATGGAAATCCGTGCTCTGTACACCATCGATGCCACTGAATATGGTGATATCATCGCTTTAAGCGGTGCAGCGTTTCGTTATGGTCGCGAAAGCAGCGGAGAAACGGGAGAACCTGGCGCTCCTGAAAGAGCTGATCGATTTGTTCAGGACCTGACCTATGTGGCTGTTCTGAAAGATTACGGCTCCAGCGTGGACATGACCATTCCCGAGCCACCTGATTACGATCCTCATGAATTTAGAGGTTGTTGTAGTGAATGGACCAATGCCCATCAGAAAAACACAATCGACGCCAAAAAGATGCTGGAGTACGGACGATTGCCAGGCCATAAATTCATGATTAACTGGCCTAAAAACGGCAATGATTATTTCTCTCATCTTGCCATAATGAACCGGGATGAACGCCAGGCTGAGATGGAGAAAAGTAAAGCGATTACCCTGCGTTTTGTTCACTTCATCCAGAAACAGTTGGGCTTTAAAAATCTGGGGCTGGCAGACGATGAATTTCCCACATCGGATCGATTAGCTTTGATTCCTTACATCCGCGAAAGCAGAAGAATGGTAGGAAAAACGACGTTAAAGCTGCAACACCTTTTACATCCCTATTCTGAACAGGCCGCCGGACTTTACAAACAGGGCATTGCTGTGGGAAACTATCCCCTGGATCATCACCATGACAAAGCGGGGATTACCGTTGATGAAACATACGTGCCAATCCCAGCTTTTAATGTTCCTTTTGCCTGTTTGATTCCGAAAAAGATTCGCGGTTTAATGGCCGCCGAAAAGAGCATCTCTGTCACACACATGGTAAATGGTTGCACGCGTTTGCAGCCCGTGGTCATGCAAATTGGCCAGGCTGCGGGAGCAGCAGCCGCTCTGGCCATTCAAAAAAATATTGCGCCACAAAAGTTGAATGTTCGCGAATTACAGGAAATTCTTCTGCAGGCAGGTATGTGGCTCATGCCCTTTACCGACATTACTCCTGAACACTGGGCATTTAAATCGCTTCAGCGCATTGCTTTGTGTGGACTTTTGAAAGGGCAGGGCAGAGCGAGCGGCTGGGCTAACGAATTTAACATTTTTCCTGAAAAACCCATTACCGCCCGGGAAGCGATTGAAGCCTTAAGCACGTTAAAGCCCGATTTTAAGGAAAATAATGATCTCTATTTGAAGCACTCTTTAACGCGCCTGGAGGGCGTGCGTTTGATCTGGCAGTCGCTTGGCTCGCCGAAAAAAAGCATCAATCTGTTTTTAAACGATGTGCAGCATTTTGCCGTTGATTTTATCCTGGCTCAAAATCTGGGCGCGCCGTGGATCGACTTCAAAAATGAGCGGTTTTATCCGAAAGAACCAATGACGCGCTCGATTTTCGCTCATTTGATCGACCATTTGTTCAAACCGTTTGATGAACCGTTATTCATTGACTGAAAAAGACTTAAACATTAACCATTGAGGAGAATATCCCATGCGTCGATTCATTATTTTTATTTTACTCCTGATAACCTTAACTGTGCAGGGCTGGGCTCAGGCTAAACGAGTGGCTGATCCCGATCCTCAGCGTTTTGCAAAAGCAATTGAACAATTTATTCAGTACGACCAAAAAAACAGCTTTCCGGAAAAGGCCACACTCTTTGTGGGAAGTTCAAGTATTCGGATGTGGAAAACGCATCTGTCTTTCCCTAAGATTCCGGTAATCAATCGCGGGTTTGGCGGTTCGCACATTTCCGACGTCCTGTATTTTTACAACGATATTGTCAAAAAGTACCAACCCAGAATCATTGTCTTTTACGCGGGCGACAATGATATTGCTGCCGGTAAATCCGTAGAGCAGGTGGTAGATGACTTTAAAACTTTCGTTAAAAAGGTTGAACACGACCTGCGCCGAACGAAAATAATCTATTTGCCAATTAAGCCCTCGCCGTCCCGCTGGCATTTTTGGCCCACAATGGAAAAAGTAAATCAAGCCATTAAAGCGATGTGTGCTGCCGATTCAGCATTGGACTTTGTGGATACCGCTTCCGTTTTACTGGATGCTTCGGGGCAACCGGATCAAAACCTTTTCATGGAAGACGGGCTGCATTTGAACGAAAAAGGCTACCAGAGGTGGAATGCGCGCATAAAGCCATTTTTGAAATAGAAAGCCCTGCAGATATGATCATAATATTGGAGGGATCATGAATATCGCACTATTAAGCTTTTTCTTCATTTCCACCCACATGTTCACTACAAAGGATTTTTCCCGGAAAAAGAACTTATTTCCACAATTTTGATCCCATTATCTGTAAAAATAACAAAATTAGAGTGAGTTTCTCTCATATTCTGAGCCACAAAAAATTAGACTTGACTAAAAATGAAACGGGGGAGAATAAAATAAACTACTCCCCCGATATTCCCCTCCGAAATTGCTTGGCCTAGGATCCTGCTTTGCTTCCAAAAAATAGAGCCGCCGCAGCTAAGCCCAGATCTTTCAAAAAATTTGTCAATGAGGTCATCATGGTCATCTTGTCCGCAGAAAAAATGCCTTTAAGGTGAATGCTAAGCACAAAAATGAGCAACATAATTGCCAATAAAATCATGGCCAAACGTACCTGTTTATTAAGAATAAGGCTGAGTCCGGCAAGGATGAATCCCAGTCCTGTGATGATTACCCAAAAAATCCCTCCAGGTATTGGAACATAACCTTTCATTGTGGACAGGTTCATGAAATGGTTTAAACCAAAGATAATTAAAATGATGGCAAAAACCCATGTACCGATTTTGGCTAATACTTCTGGCTTCATAACTCCTCCTAACGTTTGATTAAAAATATGTAGAGATTGAGGGGAATAATTATAGTGTTGCAAGTAATAAATCAATTTGCTCACATTGAGCCCTATCATTTTAAATCGATTAAAATATAATAAAGAATTTAATGATGTCAAGATTTTGATAAAAAATGTGCATTTTGGTATGGAGCAATAGGGAGTGATAGATATTACGGTTTTTTTGAGCAAAAGTCGGTGATAATTCTTTTATCTTTTTTAAAGTAGATAATTTCACACATCCCGATAAAACGGATTGAGCTCCATTATTGAAAGAACACCTGGCGATGGGAAAGGGCTTCACCAAGTATACTTTAGCGAATGAGCAACATGCGTTTGCTATCGGTAAAATGATCGGTTTTCAGGCGGTAGATGTAAACACCGCTGGGAACTGCCTTGCCGTTTTCATTGGTGCCATCCCATTGCACCTGATAGGTGCCGCGGGCTTGTTTCGCCTGCACCAGAAGTCGCACGCGCTGACCAAGAGTGTTAAAAATTTCCAGCGACACTGGGACCGTTTCTTTAAGAGAATAGCGTATGGTTGTAACAGGATTAAAAGGATTGGGGAAGTTTTGTTCCAGCGTAAAGGCGAGGGGGCTGAGATGCTCGGATGGCACGGCGGTAATCTTGCCTTCAAAAAAGTCAAAAATCTTATTTAAAAGCGAATCCCGTTTATCGGAATAGTAGATGGTTTCGAAGGGCAGGCCCATGTTAACCAGTTTTCCTTCTGAAGAACCGCCAGGAAAGGTTCCTTCAAAGGCAATGCCTGCAATATTGGATGTGCTTGCCCCCTTGTATTTTAAGACAGAAACCGCGCCATTAACGGGTTTAATGGCATCCGGCCAGTCCACATCAATCGTTCCGTGCGTTCCGTCATCAAAATTGAACTCCACCAGGCCGTCAAACAAACCGCCGGGCACGGGCTGGCATGTGTAAAAGGTTGCTTTTTTCCCATCCGGGGCATCGGCCACATACTGCGCCTTCAAGTAATTATGGTAAAAGCTTTGATCCGTGGCGCTGCCTTTGTAATCCAGATCCCAGCCGATTTCCGACCCACTCACAAGAAGGTATCCACCTTTTTTTAGAAAGTTTTTCACAGAGTCCTGTTCCGCACTACTAAAGGTTTCATCGGCCGTGCTTTCATCGCCCAAAATCCAGATAACAATTGGATAATCGCTCAGTGAAATTTTACCATCGATAACGCTTTCATTAAGTGCATACGAAAAGGCATAGCCCCGTCGAGCCAGGGGGCCTGCGTAGTATTTAATGTAATCGTATCGAATATTGGTACCCCGGTCAAAGCCGTTTACCACCAGAACCTGATGCGGGCTGGCCGAAGGAATACCGGCATATAAATGTTTGGAAAGGCTGGTGGAGCCGGCGGCATTGGCCGCTTTAATCTTAAAATAATAGGTCTCACCTTCGGTAAGGCCATCCACCAGAATTTCATTGCTGCTGGCTTCGGCTGAATCAATAACATTAATACCGTCCTGACTGATGTAAACCACGTAGCGATCGGCGCTTTCCACGGCATCGCATTTGATCAGCAGAGAATTCGCATCCAGTCCCAGCACCATGATATGACCGGGCGTTTGATCCGGCGCAGTGATGTAAAGGGGAATGGAATCGCCGGCTGCAGCGTTGGAGATTTCCGATTCATTCCAGTAGCGGTCAAGCATGGTGGAAAAATAAATGTAACGTCCCTCCTGATAAGGCTGACTTCCGTAAGCATCCACATAGCTAAAAGAATCCTGACCAAAGTGCAGGTTAATGATTTGATCCTTGGTGACATCTAAAGTCGAATCCAACGAACGATAAATCGCAAACCAGTAATTTTTGCTGATGGTATCCGGCGGGGTAATCGCAATCTGGTAGTGCATAGAATCCATTTTGGTTAACCTGAGCGTGGGAGCTGCAGGTCTGGAATTAACGATTAAACCGGTGGCCCTTATTTTGCTTTTACTATTAAAAAAAGAATGGGCTGCCTGTTTCCAGTAATCATGTTTTTCCCAGCTGGCGTAACTGAAAAACTGGAAACCATCGGTCCAGGGTACCTGGCGACTGCGTTCAATAATTTCCTGGTGGTTGTCCCAGACATTATTTTCATCTAACATGTAAGAGCCAGGGCCAACGGTGTAAAGGCGTTGATCCTGAATTCCTTCACTGATCCATTGAGACCAGCAATAAGGACAATTTCCGGTTAGCATGTCATAAAAACTACTACCGCTGAGCCAGTGGTAGTGCATGGGCGTAAGCTGATCGATGTAGCCTTCGTTAAACCACAGGGCGGCATCCTGAAAGACAATATAGTAACCGTTCCAGCCGCTCCAGTTGTATTTGCCCAGAGCAGCCGGCGAAAGCCGCACCCAGGGTTTAACGGCCTGAATGGAATCGTGTAATTGCCGGACAAATTCTGTCACGCCCCAGCGTCTCCAATCTCCCCAGGTGTCAAAACCAGCTGGAACGCCGCCGGAAGCGGGGTGCTCCACATCGTAAATGTAGCGTTTTGTGCCGCTGGTTTTTTCCAGCCGGTTGATGCGTTTCTGCGGGATCACCCCATCCAGAGTTCGTACCTGTTCCAGCAGAGATGGGGCTGTAGCCATGTCATCTTCGGTGTATTCATTCCAGCGCACAAAATCCAGATGTAAGCCGTCAATGTCGTAATTGCGTACAATTTCCATGGCGACCCGAATGGTGTAGGCTCGTACTTCCTCCAGGCCGGGTGAAACACAGCGATGGGCCGTCATAAATTGGCCATCTTCATTGGTGCAAATCCATTCGGGGTGTTCCGCTGCTGGCGAACCTGGCCAGGTGGAGGCCACATGAAAGACATTAAACCAGGCATGAAATTCCAGGCCGCGCTTATGGGCTTCTTGCAAAGCATAATTTAAAGGATCAAAACCCGGATCGGTGTGGTAATTGGCGTAATATCCCCATGGTTCGTATGAGGAAGGGTAGTATGCAGTTCCACTTTGCCGTACCTGCCAGAGCACGGCATTCATGTTCGCTTTTTTGACATTGTCCAGAATCTGGCGAATTTTTGCTTTATTCTGGCTGGCCGAGCGATCGGGACTGATATATTCCCAGGTCACCACCCATAGCGCCCGGAATTCTTCATTGTTTTTAGCAAAAAGATTAAAAGAAAAAAATAAAACAAGAAAAAGAGAGGTTAATGTTCGTTTCATTTCGATTTTCCTCCAGGCAGAATGGGTCAAGAATTTTGGCGATCAACGCAAAAGCAGGGCGCGTTTTGTCAAAACCTGGTTAAAAGCGCGCAATTGAATAAAATAGATACCCGATGCTGCAGGCCTGCCGGAATCGGTCAACCCATCCCAGGTGAAAGAACCGTGCCGGCCATTCAGATGGCGTTGCCGAATGAGCGTGCGCACTTTTTGTCCTTTTAGATCGTAAATCTCCAGGGTCACCTGGCCGGGTTGCGGCAAATCAAAGGCGATTTGCGTGGAAGGATTAAAAGGATTGGGAAAAATGTTGATTTGCCAGTCTTTGGGTGTTGCCGTTTTTGCCAGTACTCCGGAAACGGAATTGCCGTATCCGGGCGAACCTAAATCGCCGGCCGAACCTTCCCAGGGGAGCTGGGAAACGCTCCACAAAGTGGGATCGTTGTTGTCCTGAGTCATTTCTCCGGTAAAATACATGGAGGCGCCGGTGGGATCGGGCCAGTTTGGCCCGCCGTCGTATTCCACGCGATCGATTTCGGTGGTGCCATCGGGGGCAATCAGGACAATTTCGTCTGCGCTGTTGGCCAGATCGAATCCTGAGTACTGATAGGCTACATTTACGCCGCCATTAGTATTTGTGTCCGCGTTGCGCCCCAAAACCAGATACTCCCCGGGTTGAATAATGACGCTCTGACCGATGGTGTGAATATCGGAATCCATGTCTTTAATCGTCCAGCCGTTTAAATCGATGGCCTGATCGCTGGCGTTGTAAATTTCGAACCATTCGCCATTGGAGTCGTAAACGGCATCTGGATTTTGCATGATTTCGGTGATTACAATATCGCCGGGCTGGGCGGTACTACCGCTACTGCCTCCTCCGCCAGTCGTATCCGAAGAGCTTTCAAAATAGGCGCGGCGCACCAGCGTGGAATCCAGAATAAAGGGATTCTCTTTATTGTCCTGGTAAGGAGCAATGCGTTGATTACGTTCCCGTTCTCTGGCGTCCACGGTATCGATATAGTGCCAGGTTCGTAAAGTGTACTTTTGCAACTCAAAGAAACTGGTGTCAAGCTGTTCTTTGTACATGGTGTAAATGTAAAAAATAGCGCGGGCTGCGTCGCCCTTGTGGTCTTCTCTCGGTTCGAACCAGCCATCGTAATCTTTTTCGCTGTATTCATCGATGTGAGAAGTCGGAATGGTGGTTAAGGAGTAGTCATCACGCCACCATTTGTCTGTCTCCTGATCGGGAATATCTTTAAAGGGATCGTTGCTGCGCGAGGAGTTGACCTGTTCGCGGCAGGGGAAAAGGTGGTAAAGGTTGCTTTTCGCATCGCCCACATCCGCGCCATAGCTCTGTGGCCAGGTGTGTTCTGTGTTCATACCTTTGTTGTAGGCATCGGTGCTGGGATCCTGTGATGGATCGATGTAAATAGTGTAGCCGGAGTACACACAGCTTACACTGTCGTTGTAATTGTCGATGACAGAAAACATCACATCGCGCGCTTCATCGTAACTTAGCACAGTAGCCGGTTTGTAGTAGGCACGCAAACTATCTATGAGCTGCTGGCCGGTTAATCCAGGGAAAATGGATTCCTGAGCAGCAAGAGGCAAGACGAAAAGAATGATAAGTAATAATAAACGTTTTGAAAATTTAACCATGACAATCCTTACAAAATTTTTACTAACATATTTTATTGAACGATTATTTCTATTTTCGGCCTGAATCGTCCCTTAACCATAAAATTCGGAAAAAACGGCCAATTTTAACGTCATTTGTTGAATGTGCTGTCCCGGCCTTTAAAATGAATTATTAAACCGGTGATGCATTAAACATTTTTTTTGCCAAAATCGCGTTCCAGTGGAATAAACGGTAAAATGAGAAAACCAGGAATGGTGGCGATAACGACCCAGATGAAAAACGTATGGTAGCCCACCAGTTCCTGAATCCATCCGGAGAACATGCCCGGAATCATCATGCCCAGAGCCATAAAACCGGTTGTTATGGCAAAATGAGCGGTTTTGTGCCTGCCCTGAGAGGCGTAAATCATGTACAACATGTAAGCCGTAAAACCGAATCCGTAGCCAAATTGTTCAATTGCCACACACAGATTGACAATCAACAGGCTGTCGGGCTGCACGGCAGAAAGGTAGATGTACACCGCATCCGGTAAATTAATGGCAATGGCCATTGGCCACAACCAGAATTTTAAACCGTGCTTAGCTGCCAGAAAGCCGCCTAACAAGCCTCCGATGGTCAGCGCCAGAATACCAACCGTTCCATAGACAAAACCTACCTGGCCCGTTGTTAGGGCTAATCCTCCGGCTTCCTGGGAATCCAGTAAAAACGGGGAGGCCAATTTGACCAGTTGCGACTCGCCAAGACGATAGAGCAAAAGAAAAGCAAGAATCCAGCCAATTTTTTCCTTTTTGAAAAATTCGACAAAGGTGGCAAAAAATTCCTTGAGAATATTGCTAAGCCCCTCTGTAGCTCCCGGTTGATCAGTGGCCGGAAAGGGCAAAATAAATTTATGGTAGATGAAAAATCCCAGGAAGACGGCAGCCAGTAGTAAAAAGGTAATGGACCAGGCTAATGGGATGTTGCCTGCCGTGGCCTTAAAAGTTGCTTTAGAGCGGTGTTTTAGCTTTGGATCGAGTTGAATGGCAGCAATAGCCGGTTTGTTCCAATTATGTTCATCAAAGGTAATACGTGTTCCATAAGCGCTGCCTTCCAATAAAAAAATACTCTTGTCTCCTGAAATGCGGCCAAAATTGACAACCACACGTTCACCAGCCCGAGGTTTATTGGAAAGATAGAAATAAATAAGACCAATATTTCCCGTAAAATCACTTTTCAGGTGCGTGGCTTCATGTTCTGCAAAATGCGTTTTGATCCAATGGCCCAACGGTTCGGCGATATGTTTGCTCCACCACGATCTTTCGTTCTCCTGCACAACTACAAAGCGCTGATCGGGCTGGGCAAAACCATGCTCAATATTCCATTCCCGGACAAACTTAAGCAGGGAATCTTTTGTCGAGATGGTAATGGGCGTCTCAGGAATGATCAGGGTATCTTCAGGAAAGGTAAGGATGCGCAAGGTTCCCTGCTGGGGCTCAATTGTGAAACACTCGGGATTAATCCGTTCAATTTGCGTTTCCTGTGGCTGGGCGATGACCTGCAGATTTACACTTTCCAGGCCAGTGTGGCTTTCCAAGTATCCGGCAAAGATGATCAATAAGCCCTGCCCGGTAATCATGGCAAAACGGTAAAAGGTGCTACGGACGCCCACAAACCAGGCCTGTTGCCGTTCTGTAAGACCTAACATGTAAAAACCGTCAGCGGCAATATCGTGTGTGGCAGAGCTAAAGGCTAAAAGCCAGAAAAAAATCAGAGTAAATTTGAAGAAATTGGGCAGCGGAATGGTAAGACCAATCCCCGCCAGACCGGCGCCGATCAACAATTGCATGCTTAACACCCAAAAGCGCTTGGTCTTGAGTAAATCGACCAGGGGGCTCCAGAGCGGTTTAATGACCCAGGGCAGGTACAACCAGCTGGTGTACAGCGCAATGTCGGCATTGGAGATGCCCAGGCGCTTGTACATGATGACCGAAACCATCATTACAACCACATAGGGTACGCCTTCTGCAAAATAGAGCGAAGGCACCCATAACCATGGATTACGGGACTCTTTAGGGGTAAAAGAACGCTTCATAGGTTCAATAAATCCTTTTTAACTGACTTCCCGGGTAGTAGTGCAGCACAATCTTTTCGGATGTGTAACCGAGTAAAGACATGCCCAGAGCGCCTATCTGGCAGAGGCCTACACCATGGCCCCAGCCTGCGCCTTTGTATTTAAAAGCGACCGGATGCCTTCCGTTTTCTTTATATTGCGCTTCAATCAGAACGGCCGAACTGTACAAAAAGTTCGGATGCAATCCCAGTCGAATATCGTATTCCGTCTGCAAGACGAATTCTTTGTTTTGGCCTGTTTGGTCAATATACAAAATTTTTAGTTTATTTGCCCGTCCCGATTCACCCCGATTTAAAATTTTTAATTGCACAATAAACTTGGCATTTAGATTAAAATGTCGGCTCAGGTTGTTGACCAGGGTTTTCTGATCAATCGTTTCTTCCCAGCGGAAATAGTGGCCGGCTTCATCAACCTTGCCCAGGTAGAAACTTAATTTTTCTTCTGGTATGACATGGGGGGAGCAAAAGGTTTTTGGCACACTCTCAACCCATGTTCTAAAATTTTTTTCAATGGAGAGTGGTTTATGCCATTGGGGCGGATCGCTTTCGGCATCGGCTTTGACTTTAAAACAAGGCTGAGCCTGACCCGGCCAGATGGTTTCAAAAGCCTCCATTACACCGCCGCAACTTTTGGAATAACGGGCGTCGCAGATTTGGCCCTGGACCAGCAGTACCTGCCCCTGGGTATTTTGCGTCGCTTTTACCGATGGCTCGCTTAAAAAAGTGGTGCCCTGATAGCGCTGACAGCAATCGTCATTGCAAACATCCATACCCAGATGGCGATGCTTTTGCTCTACGTTGGCCAACAACCAGGATCGGGCAGCAATGGTCTGCGCTTCCAATAGCGCGATGGGGCATTGCGCTCCCATTTCGGAGGTGGCCACACACATCAGGTATTTTTCTAATGGTAATTCATTGATTAAAATCAGTTTTTCCTGATATCTTCTGACGATAATCGTTTCCGGCAGGTAAACATTGATGTATTTTTTCCAGTGAAAACCTCGCCCGGCTACTACATTTTTAATCTGCATTCCCTGATTCTTTTTTAAGCCGGGAGTTTTAAACACAGGAAACAGGCGAATTTCGCCGGGCGCTGAATACGTCTGGTCATTGATTGTAATAATGATCTGATCGTTTTTCAATTTAAAAAAGATCTGCTGTTCGGCTTCGAGCAAAAACGATTTCCCGGAAAATTCCAACTGATAATCTTCATCGGCCGGGCTGAGCATGGAAAGGGAAGTGTAGGCATCTTCCGGTAAAATGATTCCTACGTCAATAATCGGTTCTTTTTGTGGAATGTTTCCTTTTTCTAACATCGGTTATTTCCTATTGATTAAAGTGCAGGTAAGCGTCAATTCCTGCGCCTAAGGCAGGGGCTTCTCTTAATTTGGAAATGGTAATAATCTGATCTAATTTTTGATAATGGGCTTTGGCCTTTTCATCCAGATGGGCTGAATGTAGGATCAAGTTCTCCAGAGTTTGTAACAGGGGAAGTTTTAAAACTTTTTGACCGGCTTGCGATTGAATCAGTTCACCCAATCGTTGCCCGAGTATGATGCGTTCCAATAAGGTTTTTAGATAGGGATGCTGACTTTGCAAGGCCGGCCGATTGGGATTAACAAAGGAAAAGAGATTTTGCCAGCCGGCGTAGAGTGTTACCATCCGCTCATAAAGCAGAGCGGCCAAATTTTTGACAATCAACTCGAACGTTTTTAAAGCATTACTTTCATTTTGTAAAGCCATTTTGGCTATTTGTAGAGGATAGATGTTTTGAGTATTCAAATCAGCCAGGCTTGTGCCGCTGATTTCGGCATACAATTTTTGCATGCCTCCTACAGAAGCGAATTGCTCCAGAGAACGGTCTTCGCTGGTTTTTAGTTCCCAGGTTTTGGCCATCCAGGAACGCGTCTGGTCAAAAGGTACCAACTTGCCCTTTAGTTTTAAGGCATCGGCCACGCCGGTGCCACCGCCCAGATAGTAGGCGTTGGTCACGGATTTGAATTGGCCTTCGCTGGAATAATTTTCACCGATCCCGCAATAATCGGCGTCGCTGCCAATGCGTTGTAACGGTTTAACGTATTCAATGCCCGATAATGCCAGGCGTTGTTCGAGCATATTGGCATATTGAGGAATGCGTGGCCCGTTGGCCAGCACTTCAATACCGCGCTGATCCGCTGTTTTCAGGCCAGGCATGCCCAGGCCAAACAACACGCGGTTCAAACCTGATTTTTGGGCAATCGCTTCGATGACCAGGGCACAGGCTTCCACGTAAACCGCGCCCTGCTGTTCTTCTTCTGCTGTAAGCTGAATGTGACCTGAAACCCGCTCATTTAACTGCTGGGTTACCGGAAGCGGTTTAAAATCGGGCAAAAATCCAGGCAATTCGGAATAGGATTTAGTGGCGTTGAGTTGCCCGAGGGTAAATTCCTTTTTCTGCGCATCGACCTTCACTTGCCAGGCGCTAACCTTGGTAGCGCCGCCATCGATGCCAATGAGAATATATTCCTTTTGTTCCAAATTACATCCTTTCCTGAACGATCTACTTTGCGATGGCATTCATTTTTTGTCGCCGTTTGATGGCCTCGGCGCGCATAAAATCTTTGGCTTCATCATTCCGATCGATGGTGATTTGATCGATGCTGTGATCCGTACCGCCGGAATGACGTACCACCTCGTAAATGGCGTCCCAAACCCGTCCAATGCGATGGCGCTCGCTGACCTGCAGCACCATGTGGTAATCTTCGCCATAGTTACGGGCAAAGGGCTCTTCATTCATGCTAAAGCCTATTTCGCGAATCAATTGAATGGGCAGGGAACGTGGGGCGCCAGCCCCGTTAATGCGCAACAAATTGTTCCGGCCATTCTCTTCGGTCCATTCATCGTGAGTGACCACCGGCAAATCTTCCATTCTAAAGTAACGTCCATCGTCTTCTAATTGCCACACTTCGTAAGAACCGATGACCATGCCAACTTTAGGATCGCTCTCGTAAACGGCCAATATTTTTTCCACAGCATTGGGTTTTAACCGATCGTCGGAATCGAGTTGAACATAGTACTGGCCGCGGGCATGTCGCGCGCCCATATTTAAACAGAAACCAATATTGTTAATGTCGTAAACCAGCATACGCACCTCTGGTTTTTGCGCATCGTATTTGTCGCCGCCCGGCTGGTAGCGTTTAACCTCTTCAATGGTTGGATCCTGCGGCCCGCCGTTTACCACAACAATGACTTCAACTTCGGGCACGGTTTGGGCCTGCACGCTCTCGATGGCCTTACCGATGAACTGCGCCCGATTGTTAACCGGAATGATAACCGAAGCCTTTAAAGTGGCGTCTGAGGGAGGCGCAGGACGCGCGGTGTAAAAGGCGCCTGGCGCCAGGTAGGCGTTAATGCGTTTCAGGTGTTCGGTAACCACCTTTTCGGCCTCTAATTGACTCTCTTTACTGGCCAGCAAATAATCGAATACATTGTGCTTTTTGCCTTTGGAAACAACACGATAAAGTGAGCCGTTGTAGCGGTTAGCAATGTGCGACAATTCGAATTTCTCTGAAAGACGCAGGCGGAGATCATAGAGTGTATTGAATTGTAATGTTTCATCGGCTAAGCCAATGTTTTGCAAGGCTTCTTTTAAAAAGAAAAAGACGCGTCCGTAATCCTGATTATCGCGGACTCGCCCAATGTGATGTTTTAACAGATGAATCTCTTTGATCTGCCCATCTTCTTCCAATTCATAGTCACTGTAAATCATGGCAGCCTTTTGGTTATGAGAAAAAGACTCAATAGCCAGCTCAATCGCTGCCTGCTTTAAACGGATTTCACTTTGTTGATTGTTAACATAAACCACGTATTGACCGGTAGCCTGCTTTAAGGCTGAATTTATTTGTTTACCCAAGGTCTGGCGCTCATTTACTTCAATAAAGTGTAGCGGAAATTTATTGGCACTTTTATCATCAATCGCCAAAGAAGCGGTGTCTTTCAATACGAGTATTTCAATATGAGGATAAGTCTGATCAAAGATACTGTTCAATGTGGGCAGGAAGCGTTGGGGATCATCCTGGTGTAAAATCACTGAAACATGTGCGTTTTTCATAGGAAGCTCCTGTATTGTTTCTAATAGAGTAAATATTTGATTCTTTTTTGTTTGAATTGTTCCAGGTCATTTTGCCACTTAGCGGCGATTTGCGGAACAGATTTTCCGGCTTTTAAATCCTCAATAATCCACGAGCAACCAATCACCTTCTGAAACATGGTTACTCTGTTCTGGTATTGAAAAGGATCGTGATCGGGGTAGAGTTTTAGAATGGTTTGCAAGATGTAAAGTCCAGTTTGGTACGAGTTAAATTTTGCAGGATCGGTAATGTGCAATTGAACGCCCTGACAGATTTCGCCTTTGTAAGATGCGTAATAGGGCTTAAAATAAAGGGGTCTGAAAATGATGCCGGGCAGGCGTAGATCATTGAGCGCCTGGGCCAGCTGGTAACCGTCGATCCAGGGAGCGCCGACCAGTTCGAAGGGCGAGGTGTAGCCAACGCCTTCGGAGATGGCCCTCAGCTCACCGATGGTGCCCGTGGCGCCCATGTAAAGAATGGTTTGCCAGTGGGGAACATGGGGCGAGGTGGGTACCCACAGTAGGCCGGTTTGATCCCAGTACATCTCCCTTTTCCAGCCAATCAGGGGAATCACCTGTAAATCGCAGTGAATATCGAATTCTTCATTAAAGTAGCGGGCCAGCTCACCGATGGTCATGCCGTGGCGGTAGGGGATAGGGTAGAGCCCAACAAACGATTCAAACCCTTTTTCTACCAGATTCCCTTCAATTTGCAGGCCGTTAATGGGATTGGGACGATCGAGCACAATAACCTGTTTGCCGTTTTCCGCTGCGGCTTCCATTACCATGGCCATGGTGTAAATGTAGGTGTAGCCGCGCAGACCAATATCCTGAATGTCCACCAGAAGAACATCGACATTCTTTAGCATCTCTCCGGTTGGCTTTTTGTGTGCCCCGTACAGGCTGTAAACCTGAATTCCGGTGTGAGGATCAACCTCGTCCTGTACATGTTCACCGGCGTAAATGGCGCCGCGAATACCGTGTTCTGGGCCGAACAGAGCCGTTAGCTCAATGTCCGGGTCCTTTGCCAGAAGGTCTGCCGTGCTGTTGAGCTTTGAATCCACGCCACTGGGATTGGTGAGCAAACCAACCTTTTTCCCTTTGACCAGGGATTTGTAATGGGCCAGAAAATTTTCGACACCCAGCCATACCCTGTTTTCAGTTCGTGAATCCAGCGGAAGTGATTTTTTAACTAAATGTGACTGGCAGTTTACAACCAGAAAAAATCCGATTAACAACAATAATTTACTTCGGAAATTCATAGGCTTTCCAATGTTTATTAAGAAACTGAACAAACTAAAAGAAAAGATAAGAATATCTATTATTAAATACAAAAATTTTTAAAGTAAATATTTGGTTGCTCACAGTTTCTGAATTTTAAAATACTTCCTTCAAAAGATCTAAGGCAGCATAGCCGCAACCAAAAGTGATAGAAACTGTTTTAATCACAATTATATTTCGCGCAGATTTAGCAGATATTCGCAGAAATAATTTAAACCAATTCTTCAACACGTCCTCCCTAA
>NZ_JBSMDE010000180.1:0-27408 GCF_056497305.1 Caldithrix sp.
GCCGCCAGCCACAGGCCAAACGATGACGGCATGGCGATCTGCAAATGCGTGTAGCCGGGCAGTAAAACGTCTTTGTACTGCTCGCTTAAATCGATTAGCAAATCAAAAAGCGCGCGCACCTGATCGACGATCTTTTTGATTTCGGCTCGCACAAAAAGCCTTAGATCCACCAGCACCTGATCGTTGCGCGAACGGCCGGTGTGCAGACGCGCGCCGGCTTCGGCATCCATGCGCGTCAACAATAACTCAACCTGCGAATGAATGTCTTCCACGCCCGGCTCAAATTGAAAGACGCCGGAATCAATCTGGCGCAGGATCTGCTTCAGGCCGTTTTGCAGTTTTTCATAGGTCTGCCGGTCGATTAACCCCACCTTGCGCAGCATGGCGCCGTGCGCCAGCGAACCGATGACATCCCACCTGGCCAGCAGATAATCCAACTGCTGATCTTTGCCAATGGTAAATCGTTCCACTTCGGGATCCAATGGACTGTTCTTTTGCCAAACTTTTTTACTGTTTTTCATCATACCGTTCTCTTTTTAAAAATACAAAGTTCTTTGCCCTCATCCTCTGGATTTCCCTCTCCCAGAATAGAAGTCCAGGAGAGATGGGAGACTGGTCAGGGGAAAGATTCTTCAAAAAGTGTACAATATTCTTACATTGGTCAATTTCTATTCAACCATTCAACCAATTCCCCCCTAAACTCCTAAACCTCTAAACATCTAAACTTCTAAACACCCCATCCTCTCCCCAGCAGCGCCTCCAGCAGCTGAACGTATTTTCTAATGCCATCTTCAATCTCCCTCAGGTAGATGAACTCATTGGGCGTGTGCGAACGCTCCGACATGCCCGGCCCCATTTTCACTGACGGCGCTTCGATGTACGTCTGATCAGAGAGCGTGGGCGAACCAAAGGTGGAAATGCCCATTCCTTGCGCAATCTTCACCAGCTCATGCCCGGCGTCGATGGAAGATGGCTTCAGGCGCAGCGAAGTGCGCACGATTTCGCTTTTGATGTTCTGGCGGATGATGTCCAGAATCTCTTCATGTGTGTAAACTTCCGTGGTTCGGATGTCCACCGTAAAGTCGCAGCGATCGGGGATTACGTTGTGCAGTTCGCCCGCCTGAATGGTGGTCACCGTCATTTTGACCGGGCCAAGGAGTTTCGAGACTTTCGGGAACTGAAACGAGCTGAACCACTGGATGTCTTCCATGGCTTTCAGAATGGCGTTCTGGCCGATATTACGAGCCGCGTGCCCGGCCACGCCGTGCGCTCGACAGCGTAAAACCATTAAGCCTTTTTCGGCGATGGCCATTTGCATGCCCGTGGGCTCGCCCACTATGGCCAGGTCTATGGCGCCCCATTCCGGCAGTACGGAGCGGATGCCTTTTTCTCCGGAATTTTCTTCTTCTGCCGTGGCCGCCATGATGACGTTGTAGGCAAGCTGCTCTTTTTCGTAAAAATAGACAAAGGCGGCCAGCAAACTGACCAGCGGAGCGCCGGCGTCGTTGCTGCCCAGTCCGATTAATTTTCCGTCTCTGACCACCGCTTCGAACGGATCGGTTTGCCAGCCCTGCACCGGACGCACCGTGTCGTGATGCGAATTGAGCAAAAGCGTCGGTTTGGTCGGATCAAAATTTTTATTAAGCGCCCACACATTGTTGTGCTTTCTTACGGTGGCAACGCCCTTTTCCTGCAGAAAGGAATCGATCAGGGCCGCGGTTTCATCTTCCTGCCCGCTAAAGGACGGCCGCTTAATCAATTGCTTAAGCAGTTCGATGGCTTCGTTGGTTAATGGTTGAATATTTTGCATGAGATTATTCCAATGTAATTTGCGTTCCTTTTTTCAGTTGATTAAAATGCGTAATACGCACCTTTTGCACTCCTTTGCGTAAGGCGTCGAAGGCGTTGTCCAGCTTGGGAATCATTCCCTGAGTAATGACCTTCCGCCGGCGGTGCTGTTCGTAGAGCGCCGGATTCATCTGCTTGATAACGCTGGATTCATCCTCCGCCTGCGCAAGCACACCCGGCTTTTCGAAGCAGAAGATTAATTCCGTGGGGAAAACGGCGCTCATGGAAATGGCCAGCTGCGTGGCAATGGTATCGGCATTGGTGTTCAGCATTTGTCCCCTGCCGTCGTGCGTCAATGCGCAAAACACCGGCGTCAGATCGGTTTCCAGAAACCAGTGCACGCGCTGAACGTCTATTTTTACGACGTCGCCCACCAGCCCGTAATCGATGGTTTGCGCCGGACGTTTCCGGGCCAGAATCAGTCCGGCGTCGGCCCCGCTTAACCCCACGGCATTTAGGCCAAGGCCCTGCAGCAGGGCCACGATCTTTTTATTGTACAGGCCGCCGTAAACCATTAAAGCCACTTCCAGAGCCGCTTCATCGGTAATGCGCCGGCCCTCAATCATGCGCGGCGTAAAGCCCAATTGTTCTGCGATTTGCGTCGCTTTTTTTCCGCCGCCATGCACCAGCAGTTTGAGTTCCGGCCAGGCGCTGAAAGCCTTTAAGAAAGCGCCTAACGCCTGATCATCTTCCAGAACTCTTCCGCCTATTTTGAAAATCGTTAATTTTCTTTTCATCTTTTTTACCTGCTAAGTTTAATACGCGCCGCTCCAGTAATTACTCTATGATAAAGTCGTCGTGCGCCTGGGCGTAAAAATTTCTCGCCGCGCTGTACAGAAGCCGCCCGCCGTTTGAAGCAAATTAAGCCCTTCTGGCCTCGGCCCATCACAGGCCGACGAGCGCTTTTGCGTTTTTAAAAAGCCGATGGTTTCAAATGCAGTCCCAGATTCTCCCCCAAACCAAACATTAAATTCATGTTTTGCACGGCCTGGCCGGCGGCGCCTTTAATCAAATTGTCAATGACGCTGATGATGAGCAGCTGGTCGTCTTCTTTTATCAGATGCAGCAGCGCTTTATTGGTATTGACCGCCTGCTTTACATCCGGGTTGGACTCGACCACAAACACAAAGGGATGCGGTTCGAAATAGGCTTCGTACAAAGAGCGCGCTTCATTTAGCTTCAGCTCAGTCCTGGTGTAAACGGCCGCCAGAATGCCGCGCGTGAAACTGCCGCGCATGGGCACAAAATGGATGACCGGCTGTGCACCACTGCCGACGTGCTGCAGGGTCTGTCTGATTTCATCCAGATGCTGATGTTTAAACGGATTGTAAAGCGACACATTGCCGCTGCGCCAGGTAAAATGCGTGGTTTCGGAGTGGGCCTGTCCGGCGCCGGTGGAACCCGTAATGGCCGAAACATGCGCTTCTGCCTGCAGCAAACCGCTGGCCGCCAGCGGCAACAAGGCCAGTTCAATGGCCGTGGCAAAACAACCCGGATTGGCAATTTTCGAAGCCGTTTTGATTTGATCTTTAAATGCTTCCGGCAAACCGTACACAAAATCGTTGTTGGCCGTTTTCAGACGAAAATCGCGACTCAGATCGATGATTTTAACGTCAGGATCGATTTTCGTTTTCTGTAAAAACGATGCCGAAGCGCCGTGCCCCATGCTCAGGAACAGTACATCCACATCCGATAAAATGGTCTCCGAAAAACGCAGCTTTGTTTCGCCGATTAAATCTTTATGCACCTCGGCTACCGCTTTTCCGGCCTGACTGCGGCTGTGCACAAAGGCCAGCTCCACCCATGGATGGTTGAGCAAGATGCGCAGTAACTCGCCGCCCACATATCCCGCTCCGCCTACAATTCCCGCGCGAATCATTTGGCATTCCCTCCGGCTTTTTGCTGCACCTGATGGAAGATTCTGCTCTGTACGGCCAGAATCTTTGCAAAACCGCGGGCGTCACTGCCCTCCCACAAATGGTTCATTTCGCCGTATGCCGCTGCGTCGGATGCCATTAAATCAAAAGGACTTTCAATGCCCTGCAGTTCAAAGCGATAAGGATAGACTTTCACCAATACCGTTCCGCTGACATGACGCTGCGTGTCCTGTAAAAAGGCTTCGATATTGCGCATGACCGGATCCAGATACTGTCCTTCGTGCAGCAGCATGCCGTACCAGTTGGCCAGCTGCTCTTTCCAGTACATCTGCCATCTGGTAAGCACGTGTTTTTCAAGCAGCTGATGCGCTTTTAGAATTAACAGGGGCGCCGGCGCTTCAAAGCCCACTCTTCCTTTAATGCCGATGATGGTATCGCCCACATGAATATCGCGCCCAATACCGTAAGGCGCCACCAGGGCGTTTAAGGCTTTAATGGCTTTAAGCGGATTGTCAAATTTCCGACCATTAAAAGCGGTCAGTTCTCCGCTTTCGAACTGCAGCGTTAAATCCAGCGGCGTTTGTTCGGTAACCGGCGTGGGAAACGCCTCTTCGGGCAAAGGTTGATGAGATGTTAATGTTTCTTCGCCGCCCACAGAAGTTCCCCACAGTCCCTGATTGATGGAGTACTTTGCCTTTTGCCATGGCACATCCAGCCCGAACTTTTTCAGGTAGGCGATCTCTTCTTCGCGCGAAAGCTTTTGATCGCGCACGGGCGTTAAAATTTCAACCTGCGGCAAAAGAATGTGAAAGATCATATCAAAGCGGATTTGATCGTTGCCGGCTCCGGTGCTGCCGTGCGCCACGTAATCGGCGTTGATCTCTTTTACATAGTCCGCAACGGCCATGGCCTGAAACACGCGTTCTGCGCTGACCGAAAGCGGATAGACGCCATTGCGCAAAACGTTGCCAAAAATCAGGTATTTGACACAGCGGCCGTAAAATTCCTGCTCAATGTTTACCGTGCGGTGCTCGACGACGCCCAGCTGGCGGGCTCTGGCCTCCAGGGCATCCACCTCTTCCTTCGAAAAACCGCCGGTGTTAACGGCAATGGTAAAAACGTCCAGCCCCTTCTCGCGCGCCAGATATTTGGCGCAGTAGGTGGTATCCAGACCGCCGCTAAAGGCCAATACGACTTTTTTGTTCATTGATGACTTCACTTTCTTTCGTTTTGTTTTTCTTCTTTTCTTCCGGATCAAACAGCATGGCCGTGCACAAACAATGCTTTCTGTTGGTTCGTTGTAAGATATCAAAGTTTACGCAGCTCTCGCAGCCTTTCCAGAACTCTTCGTCGTCGGTGAGCTGGCCAAAGGTCACCGGCCGGTAGCCAAGCTGATAGTTTATTTTCATCACCGCCGGACTGGTGGTAATGCCGAACAACTTGGCATGGGGAAATTTTTTACGGGAGAGTTCAAAGGCCGCCTGTTTGATGAGCTTGCCCAATCCCAGCTCTCTGAACTCCGGCACGACGATTAAACCGGAATTGGCCACGTAATTTTTCTCTTTCCCCCAGCTTTCGATGTAGCAAAAACCGGCCAGTCGGCCATCCGACGTTAAGGCAATAACCGCCTTTCCTTCGCGCATTTTGGATTTGATATATTGCGGGTCGCGCTTGGCAATACCGGTTCCCCGGACCCTGGCCGCCTCTTCTATGGTCTTACAGATTTCTTCTGCGTATTTAAAATGCTCTGCACTGGCTGTAAAAATTTTGACCTTGTTTGTATCCATTTCTCCTCCTGAAACGTTAGGAAAAAGTCGTTAAATGTTGATTATGTCTGTTTTACGGTGTACTAAAAAAGAATTAAGGTCGTCGTCGACCTCTTGGTCGGTAAAAAGGCGCGAGGTAATGTGGAAGAATGTATTTTAAATTTAGTGCCATTTTCGTTTTCACTGTTTTTTGTTTTGGGGAATATACTAAAGCTGGGAGAAAATGCAAATTTTTTTGCAACATATTGCATGTTTATTCATAATTAAAATAGCCATCCCGAAATATCGGGATGGCTACGGGCCTTGCTTCCTTCCATGGAACCCATGAACTTCCTGTTCCATAGTTAAGTTTCGGCGATTGAATTTAAATGATGAAAATAAAGCGGGATTTGATCAGTTTTTGGCTAATTCGATCGATGTTGCCCCAGAATGTTTTTTTATGCTGGCAAAATGGAGAAGAGGCTTCTTTAATGCAGAGAATAAGCGAACCCACCGTTTTGCTGAGCGCTTTTATTTTTGGTAAGAACTGCCGCACCGGCCAGGCCTCTGCTTTAATCTTTAATCTTTGTTCTTTAATCTTTACCTCTATTCATCCGTAATCAACGTTTATTTTTCCGCCATCTTCTTTTCCGGTTTATGGCGCGTAATTTGCCCCTCTACCATGTAAACCACATCCTCTGCAATATTGGTGGCCAGGTCGGCAATCCGTTCCAGGTAACGCGACAACGAGCTAAACTGCAAGTACACAGCTGTTTTTTGCGGTTTTTGTTTAATCTTCTCTTCCACCAATCGATACAATTGTCGGTGCATGGCATCCACCTCGTCATCCAGGGCACATACCTGCTGAGCTACAGGAACATCCAGATTAATGAATGCGGTCAGGCTGTTTTTGAACATCTTCTTAACCCGTTCGAACATGATTTCCAGGTGAACAAGGAGATCGCTCTCTCCTAAATACTTCAATTCCAGACCTCTGCGAGCAATGTTGGCGGCCAGGTCTCCCACGCGCTCCAGATCATTATTCATTTTCAGGATGGAAATCACATAACGCAAATCAAAAGCTACCGGCTGGTGCAATGCCAGTATTTTCAGGCATTCATTCTCAACTTCCACTTCCAATTCGTCAATCTTTTGGTCATTGGCAATGAGCTTGCGCGCCAGCGCTTCGTCTCTGTTTTTGAAAGCAACAAGCGCATCGTACAGCGCTTCTTCCACAAGAGTACTAAGGTTAAGTACTTTTTTCTTTAATTGATCAATATCTCGTTGCAGATGAACTCGCATGGAGTACCTCTCTAAAGTCACGTTCTTTTTTCAATTCTTTAACCATGAAATTTGTCAGGCAAGAGCCCACGCACATCATAGTTCTGTAACACCGGGCGGGACGGTTCCAAAAAGCGGTTGACCTTCATACCGACTTTCCAGACTTTTGCGTGCGCCTTGTCCGCCGGAAAAAGGTTATCCAAACCGTCCGGTGATGTAATTCTCCGTTTCCTTTTTCCTGGGATTGGTAAAGATCTGATTGGTTTCTCCGTATTCCACAATGTAGCCTTTGTAGAAGAAGGCCGTGTAATCCGAAATCCTGGCCGCTTGCTGCATGTTGTGAGTTACAATGACAATGGTGTAACGATTTTTCAGAGATTCCACCAGTTCTTCGATTTTAGCCGTGGCAATGGGATCAATAGCCGAAGTGGGTTCATCCATCAACAAAATTTCCGGTTCAACGGCAATAGCCCGCGCAATGCACAGGCGTTGCTGCTGGCCACCGGAGAGATCCGTTCCCGGTTTATTTAATTTATTCTCTACCTCATCCCACAGTGCAGCCCTTTTTAAGGCCTCTTCCACTCTGCCGGCCAGTTCGCTTTTGGATAATTTGTAATGCAAACGCAAACCGTATGCCACATTGTCAAACACGCTCATGGGAAAGGGCGTTGGTTTTTGAAAGATCATGCCCACTCGTTTGCGTAATTTGATTAAATCGGTATCATCAGAAAGGATATTCTTGCCATCGAGCAAGACCTCGCCTTCAGCCCTCTGGTCTCTGTACAATTCATAAATGCGATTGTACACGCGCAGGTGTGTGGATTTTCCACATCCGGAAGGGCCAATGATGGCCGTTACCTTCTTCGGTTCAATTTCCAGATTATTATTGAACAGGGCCTGGTGTTCTCCGTAAAAGAAATTTAAATTACGAACGGAGATGCGCCCTTCGCCCATCTGTTCCAATTGCAGGTTGGTCAGAACATCTTGTTTATTTAGCATGTCTATCTCTCACTAAAAATCGCACGGCTATGGTTGAAATTAAAATGGCAAAGGTAATCAAAAAAGAGGCGCCCCAGGCCGCTTGCTGCCAATCGGCGTACGGTGACATGGCATAGTTAAAAATGGTTACCGTCAGGTTGGCGGTGGGACGCGTAAAGTCCTGGGGCCAATAGGGACTGTTCAAAGCGGTAAAGAGCAGCGGGGCTGTTTCCCCGCTTATTCGCGCAACGGCAAGCATGACGCCTGTGATCAAACCTTTTTTAGCCGCCCTGAACACTACATTAATCGTTACCTTCCAGCGGGGCATTCCCAGGGCCAGAGCCGACTCGCGTAACGCTGCGGGCACCATTTGAAGCATGTCTTCGGTGGTACGCGCCACCAGAGGAAACATCAATACGGCCAGAGCTACAGAACCGGCGTAACCGGAAAAGTGCCCGATAGGCCGGACCACCAAAACATAAACAAAGATGCCAATGATTATGGAAGGCGTACCCATCAGAATGTTGGTAAAGAAGCGCACGGCCTGGGCAAACTTCGACTGCCCGCCAAATTCGCTCAAATAGATTCCGGCCAGCAAGCCAAAGGGAACACTGAGTAGCGTGGCAACAACCGTGATCATTAAAGTACCAAGAATGGCATTGCCCAGTCCGCCGCCACTCATCCCGGGAGGCGCAGGCAATTCCGTAAAAAAAGCCAGATCAATGGCCCTGAATCCGCGTAAAAAGACCACGCTTAAAATCCAGATTAAAAAAATTAATCCAAGCAGAGCGCCGGCACCGGCCACGATTCGCACCGCAAAATCCAGGTAAATTCTGCCCTTTTCTGATCGCTGTTTCATTGTACGCCCATCTTTTTCTGAATCCGTTTTAGCCAGATTTGCGACACCAGTTGAATAATGAATGTCACAACGAATAATAACAGTCCCAGTTCGATCAAAGCGCTAAGATAGATCGGCTCAGCGGCTTCGGCAAATTCATTGGCCAGAGTAGCGGTGATACTGTTCGAAGGTGCAAACAACGAGGTGGAAATGACGTTGCTATTGCCGATCACAAAGGTCACGGCCATTGTTTCTCCGATGGCTCGTCCCAGGCCAATGAAGGTGGCGCCAACCATGCCCTGAATACCATAGCGCACCATTACCTTAACCATTTCCCAGGTGGTAGCCCCCATGCCCACAGCCGATTCTTTGACAACCGCAGGAACCATTAAAAACACTTCGCGCATGACCGAACTGATGAAGGGTAAAATCATGATGGCCAAAATGAACCCGGCGGTCAGCATGCCGATGCCCATGGGCGGCCCCTCAAACAGGAATAAATTTCCACTTACTTTTTGTAAATAAGGTTGCACATATCTGGCCATCAGCGGGGCAAAGACAAAAAGGCCCCACATTCCGTAGATAATGCTGGGAATGGCGGCCAGTAGTTCAATGGCCATGCTAAAAAATTTACTGATCGCCGGTGGCGCCATTTCCACTAAAAACAGAGCAATAACCAGACTCAGAGGCACCGCAATCAACATGGCGATCAGCGTGGAAATGAGCGTACCGTACAAACTGGAAAGCGCGCCAAATTCCTGGTGCACCGGATCCCAGATATTGGTGAGCAGGAATCGCAGACCAAATTTTTCAATTGAAAGCATTGAGTTGGCCACCAGTTCAATAAACATCAGGGCCATAATCACTAAAATGAGACTGGCGCCCAGAATGGTGAGCAACCTGAACAATCCATCATTTCTGCTTTGCGTACTGCGCTCTAATAGTATTTTCATATTCTTACAATTTTTTTAATCCTCAGCAATAGACCTATCCTGGGCTTTGGTCTCTTTTGCTCATCACAAAAAACTAAATAAATGCAATATTCCCACCCTTAAAAAGGACAGGAATATCACCGTTTAATTGCTCGGACCTGGAACAGAGAAGGACGTCTCTGGCATTACCTCCACTACTTGTCCCAGACCGGCTGACCGTTAGCTTTAATTTCATTTTTCCAGGTGGTCTCTACTAAATTGTACACCGGCTCCGGCACCGGCACATAGTGCAATTTCACAGCTAACTCTGATCCATGGCGGTAACACCAGTCGAAAAATTCCAGTACGGACCGGGCATGAGCTTTATCGGACTGCTCTTTGTGCATTAAGATGAAAGAGGCGCCGGTAATGGGCCAGGAATCGGCGCCGGGCTGATCGGTAAGCACCAGATAATATCCAGGCGCATGAGCCCAGTCTGCATTCGCCGCAGCAGCCTGGAAACTTTCCAGCAGCGGTTTTACAAAATTTCCGTCTTTATTCTTCAATTGTACGTAATTCATTTTATTCTGCAAGGCATAGGCATATTCAACGTAACCAATAGCCCCATCCACGCTTTTCACAAAGGAGGCCACCCCCTCATTGCCTTTACCAGCCACGCTGTTGGCCTCTGGCCAGGCCACTGCCTTACCAAAGCCCACTTTTGTTTTCCAGTCCTCAGAAATTTTGGACAGATAGTTGGTAAAAATCCAGGTTGTCCCGGAACCATCGGCGCGATGCACAGTGGTAATCGCTTTGTCCGGCAGATTGATCTCCGGATTGATCTGTTTCAGCCGGGCATCATTCCAGCGGTTGATCTTTCCTAAATAGATGTCGGCCAGGGCCTGAGGCGTCAATTTGACGCTGCCTTCGGCAACGCCCTGAAGATTAATCACAGGCACGACGCCTCCGATGACCATAGGGAATTGAATGAGTCCGGCCTGGTCTAATTCCTCTTTGGTCAGAGGAGCGTCCGAAGCGCCAAAATCAACCGTTTTAGCCTTAATCTGAGCCACACCGCCTCCGGAACCGATGGATTGGTAATTGATTTTTATGCGCGTCATCTTTTCATATTTGTAAGCCCATTGAGCATAAATAGGATAGGGGAAGGTGGCGCCGGCTCCATTGATCACCTCGGTGGACACTTTGCCTTTTTTGCCTTCTTCCTTTTTACAAGAAAAAAGCCCCAGGCCAAGCATCAGGCTTAATAAAACGGTCATTGTGATTTTGAAATTCATAGCGTATTCCTATTTGTTTTGTTTCACTGTTTGATTCTTTCATCGAAATAAATAATAGGAATTAAATGTTAGTGTTTTGTTAAGGTATTGTTAAAAATTAGTATTCGTGCAGTAACTTTCGGGGCTGTTTTGCCGGCTTCCTGCCGAACCATTCATGTTTTACAAGAAAGCCCAGAACAGAGGCGTTGAATCAGGGAAGAATGTTTTGTTTCAGCGATCCAGGCGGAAGCGTTCTCCCAGGTAAAGCTTGCGTGCTTCTTTATCATTGGCCAAAAAATCGGCATCGCCTTCTTTTAAAATCCGTCCTTCAAACAGCAGGTAAGCCCGATCGGTAATAGAAAGCGTTTCGTGCACATTGTGATCGGTTATGAGCACGCCGATATTGCGTTTTTTCAATCCATGAACAATATTTTGAATATCTTCAACGGCGATGGGATCCACTCCGGCAAAGGGTTCGTCCAGCAAGATAAATCGGGGATTGGTAACCAGGGTACGGGCAATCTCCGTGCGTCTTCGTTCGCCGCCCGAAAGCTGGTACCCTCTTGTTCTGGCAATATGCGTAATGCTTAACTCTTCTAATAGCTGCCGGGTACGATCCTTACGTTCGGAACGGGGTACGCCAATCAGTTCCATGATGGCCAATAAGTTCTCCTCAACGGTCAATTTGCGAAAAATCGAAGGTTCTTGAGGCAGGTAAGCCAGCCCGCGTCGAGCCCGCTTGTACATGGGCAGCCTGGTAATATCTTCATGGTTGAAAAAGATGCGTCCGCCATTGGGCCGAATCATCCCGGTAATCATGTAAAAAGTAGTGGTTTTCCCTGCCCCATTGGGACCCAGTAAACCAACAATTTCGCCCTGCCTCAAATAGATGGACACATCGTTTACCACGCGACGCTTATGGTAAATTTTAACCAGATGTTCACCACGTAAAACGGCACGCTGTTCATTGCTGCTCAAATTTAATCTCCTTTTTAAACGCTTCCGGATAATAGATACCCCGCGCTCCGCCAACAATGCTAATACTGTCCAGTTTGCCCGCTTCAAAAAAGATTTTTATTGTATCGGCTGTGGCAAAATTAGCGCCTTTGTCTTCGGCATTTTTATCCGTGATGTAATATAAGCTGCTGGCATTATCGATGGCAATAATTCGTTCCGGCTTTTTGTCCTTAATAAAGAAATCGATCCGTTTACCCCGCAAAACATCTTCTTCACCGCTCAGCGAATCGGCCAGAGTGCGTGCCTCGGCCTGACCTAACAGCGTAATCTTTTTTAAGCGCAACGAATCAAAATAGACTTCCATTTTCAGTCCTTTTAACTGGCTATCCTCATACCAGGCCTGAGGATGATTTTTTAACAACGCCATGTCGCTGTCCAGCAGATAGATGGCTGTGTCGCAAACGGCTTTCAATGCGCCCTGCACAATGGTTACACTGTCAATGGCCACCGCTCTGCGATCCTCTTTGACATTAAAATATTGTAACACATTGGCGAAGATGTTCAATGTATCGCCTGAGGTTGTGTCCACTTTTAACAGATGGGCATCCAGCGAAATCTGACTGAATTTTTCCTTGGGATGGTAAAAACCCTGTTGTCCCCAGATATGCGTTAAATTTTCACGGTTGAAAAGGTAGAGATGCTCGCGGGCTGTAGCTTCACCCGATTTAAAATTGTATTCCAGATATTCGGCATACAGCGAATCTTCCTCGGTTTTGATCTGTACCTGACCGTAGCAGTAGCTCTGACGCGGTTCCCAATAATACTCGATTTTGTTGGCCCGAATCGTGCTCTGTCCATTGGTAATCTTCACCCGACCTTCAAAATCAATCTTTTTGTGCTGCTCGTGCATGACCGCCCGATTGCACCACATGTGGATGGTATCCTGTTGAAAATGGACATTCCCCTCAAAGATACGCAGTTGTTCACCTTCTATTTTTTGTCCCACATGCCGATCGGCATGCAGTAACTCCAGTCCTCTACCTTGAGGAAAAGCGCGGATAGTCAGGAAAATCAGAAGAAAGGGTAACAGACGCAGCATGGCATTACTCAATATTGATGGTTTTAGAAGTACGACCCCGGGGATTGATGATCTCATAATTGACCAGGTCCGGACTGGATCGGAAACGATCGCCGTACAGGGTGTCGTTCTCTTCGGTGGTCAAAACAATGGGAATCTCGGAATAAATTTTTTGTTTTTTATTGTCCCATTTCAAAGTATCGGTATACAATGTCAGTCCGCTGTCCGAAACGACGACCACCTGCCCGTAGGCTTCCATGTCCTGAGTCAGATCATTCACGCGTCCGCCTCTGGCTGTGAGAACCGATTTGTGATTTCCCTGTTCATCGTAAAAGTCCACTTTAATATTTTCATCCAATAAAGTCAGATTTTTTTTGGAAAATTTTTGCACATGCCCGGCTTTCAGCACGCCCACGGTTTTCCCTTCTTTGGTGATCAATACCGTTGCGTTCCAGCTCTCCTGATCAGGAAACTCGCCCGTTGATGTCTGAACACCTTTCTGCTGCTCTTCAGAGCAACTCAGGATTAGAAAACCAATTAACCATAGTAAGATTGTACGCTTCATGCCGTAATGCCCTCCTGCATCAAATCATGCAGATGAATGACGCCGACCAATTTGTCCTGATCGTTCAACACGGGCATGGCAATGATGCGGAATTTCTCCATCTCCTTGTAAGCGATGGTAGCCAGATCATCCTGGTGGATGTACTTGGGATGGGTGTTCATGACTTCGGTTACGGGGATATGGAAAATTTGTTCTGTTTTTTCGATCAGGCGGTTTAAATCGCCCGTGGTGATCACCCCTTTAAGATGCATTTGATGATCTACCACCGGACAAATGCCGCGTTTGTGCGCCATTTCCATGATGGCTTTTTGCATGACATCTTCCAGAAAACAAAATGGTAAGCGTTCGCCGCTTTCCATGATGTCGGACACGCGCATTAACAACTTTTTACCCAGGGTGCCTCCGGGGTGCAGCAAAGCGAAATCTTCGGCAGAAAAACCACGCGCTTCCAGAAGCGCGATGGCCAGGGCGTCTCCCAAAGCGAGAGTTACCGTTGTGCTGGCTGTTGGCGCCAGGTCATTGGGACAGGCCTCCTCTTTCACGCTGATATCCAGCCAGACGCGCGCGTAATGGGCTAAAGTCGAATGGCGGTTAGCCGTCATGGCAATAACCGGCACATCCAGCCTTCGGAAAGAAGGAAGCAGATTAATGAGCTCTGCTGTTTCACCGCTTTTGGAAATGGCAATAATGACATCATCGCGATGCACCATCCCCAGATCGCCGTGTATTCCCTCCGCAGGATGCAGGAAAGCAGAAGTTGTACCGGTACTGGCCAGAGTGGAAGAAATCTTGCGCCCAATAGCGCCCGATTTACCCATGCCTGTGACAATTACGCGGCCCTGACTATTCAGAATAAGTTGCACAGCCTGCGCGAACTGACCGTTAATCCGTTTTTCCAGAGCGTCTAACGATTCCTTTTCGATGCGCACAACGCGTCTGCCGATCTCAATGATCTGATCCTGATTCATTTCCACCCGGTACGATTCCTCCAACATAAATGGTAATACTGTCGTGCCCTTTGCTTTGCAACTGATTGCGGGCCACGGCTTCGGCTAATAAAACCGTTTTGCCCACCATCTCCTGGGTAATGGTAAAACGAAATTCATAATAGCCGTTTTGAGAGGTGTCTGTTTGCCCTACCAGCTGATCATTGACTAACAGGCTCACAAGAGCAATGCCGTTTTCGTGTACGGCTTCTACCTTTACAACACATTCCTGGCTCTGGACAAAATAGCTCCCTTCAGCCGGTTGCACAATTTGCACCAGGGGCTGGGAAGTACTGATTACGTTAATTTGTTTTTGGGGCGAGGTTATTTCGCCGTCTTCATTTTTTACTTTGACCCACAAAAAGTACACTCCACCGCTCAGCGGCGCCACCCAATACACCGTGTCGTTATCCGATGGTGGCAAAAACGTCCCTCCATCGCTCAGCCACACATATTGCAGTGGCCCTTCCAGAGGATTGCTGGCCCGAATACTGGCCCGCACCGTGTCCAGGGGCATAACCTGGTCACGCGAAAGCACAATGCCCTTTTCATCCAGTTCCGGCAATTTCTTGGGATGGATCAAATCGCCTACCTGGTCACAGGAGCTTACCAGCACGGCTAAAAACAAAACATTCCAGATCGTCTTTTTAAAAATGCTCATATTTGGCCTGTAACACCTGTTGTTCGTTTTCCGTTACCAGGGCGCACACCACACCGCTGGCCCGACTGGTAGCAATTTGCCCGGCATCGATGGTCGTGTACGCTCCGGCTTTTAATTTGTCAATCCGAATACCCGGCCAGGTCATCTTTACCACATATTGTAAAGACCAATTCTGATAGCTGGCCTGTTGCACAAATAAAACACGCAAACGCAAATTTTCAGCCGAGTTGTTCCCCAGCCGGGCCACCAGACAGGTGACATGGGCGGCCAGGCCGTCCTGCTCTACTTCTATTTCAAGGGTGTAATCGTTTTTCTGGGCCAGAAGTTCCGAAATAGTGGTTTCCGTACTATTTTTTACTGAAAGCGCATCGTAAGCCCCGGGCACTCTTTGCTGAGCACCATTTATGAACACGTCCGGCAAAAGACGGGAGAGCTCGGGCCAGAGCTGCACATAGCGGTCGTGGAGCTGCTTAAAAAAAGCCTGTTGATCTGCTTCATTGTAGGGATCGTCATAAAACACGCTGTCAATCTCAATATCGCGATGATATTCGACCACAATGATTTGCTCATCAAATTGGGCGCTGAGTGCATTTAAACTTCGAATCGCCCAGCCATTGTACGGCGAGGGGTGACTCAGGTTAACAAAGGCTTCAATCAGGGGAACGTTCTGGCTAAAACTGTCCGGATTTTTAGGATCCAGCGGATTGTTTCGTTGCAGATCGTTGCACCCTACAAAAAAGAAGAACAGTAGAGCCAGGGCCATCCTCTTAAAAATGAATGTAAATCGCAAAGCGCGCACCCTCTCTATCGAATAATCCCTGATAGCTGATCGTCACGTTTTCTTCAGCGCCTGCCTTTAAATCGGGCTGCCTTAAATTTTTGATCCAGCAATAAACACTTGCCAGAAGGCTCGCTCCGGCAACAGTGTAGAAAAAGCCCGACAGTTTGTGCAATTTATTGGCCTTTTGGTAATGGCTGTCCATCTCTTTTAAAGAAACGGCGCTCTGGTAATCGTCATAAGCTTTTTGTGCACTGTTTTGCAGCAGCCCGCCGAGCACAGCGCCAGCCAGCGATGAGAGCAAAAACGTGCGGGTCGGGTATTTTTTCAGGGAAACCTTATCCTGGTACTGCCCTTCCCCGGTCAGGCGAAAGCGAATATTGTTGGCCAGCATCTCTACCATGCGTCTGAAGTGCTGAGTGTCCGGCGCTTCCACACGTTCGACCAGCACCTCGGTCGTTTTTACCCGCGTCACGTGGGCTAAAATGACGTAGCGCTTTTCAAATTTGGTGATCACCCCGCTGATCAGCACGTCTGCGCCGGCCATATTGCCGATTTTACTGACCAGCGCCGAATCCTCTACAAATCCACTCAAGGCCAGGTGCATTTCGGCAAAGAGCTCTTTCAGACGATTTCTTTCCAGCAACGTAATGTGGGCGGATTTTCCTAACTCCGAACCCAGAAAATCGGGCAAATTTCTTTGCCAGGCATCCAGCAAAACTTCATCCGTCTGGTTTTCAAAGCTGGTAATCGCTACACGGATCTGCGCCTGAAGCATTACATGCACTAAAAGAACAAAAGCAACTAACCAGGCAGGATGGATTATGAATTTACGCATGATCAGCTCGTATTTTAATTATTGCGCAAGTTGTTCGATTAAATCATGTAATTTGTTTTGCCATTTCAAAATTTTATCGATGACTTCGCGCACGGCACCTTTACCCCCTTCGGCCACCGTCACATAATCGCAAATGGCCTTTACTTCATCGCGGGCATTGGCCACAGCCACGCTAAACCCTACACGCTTTAAAAGGGGCATGTCCAGAATGTCATCTCCGATGTAACAGATCTCTTCGTCCCTGAGGCCAAGCTCTTTTTTAATCTTTTCGTATTCCGGTAATTTTTCAAAACTGCCCTGCGAAATGACATCCACTTTTAGTTCTTCAGCCCGTCGGCGCACCAGATCGGATTTGCGCCCGGTTAGGATGCCCGTTTTGATTCCGGCCATGCGAGCCAGGGTAATGCCCATGCCGTCCTGGACATGGAACATTTTGAGCTCGTCGCCCGAGGCCGTGTAAATAATCTCGCCGGAGGTCAATACCCCGTCCACGTCCATTAAAATCAACTTGATCTGCGATAATTTTTGTCTCATGTTCCCCATTCAAAATAACTTATTATTTTAGTTAAATTTCAAAGATTTTTCAACTTTTAAAGAACTGGATGATGGCCTTACAAAACTGCGGCAAATCGTCCGGACGCCGACTGGAGACCATGTTGCGATCCACCACCACCGGCTGATCGACCCACTTGGCCCCGGCATTTTCCAGATCGTCTTTAATGCCCGGGGTTGAGGTACAGGTGAATCCTTTAACGATGCCCGCAGAAATGGCTATCCAGCCCCCGTGGCAGATATGAGCCACTAACTTGCCTCTTTCAAATATCTGACGCGTGATCTGTTTGACGCTCTCCAGGCGACGCAATTTGTCGGGTGCAAAGCCTCCAGACAAAATCAGGCCGTCAAAATCCTCAAAATTGATTTCATCAATGGCCGCTTGCGCTTTACAGGGATAGCCGTTCTTCCCTTTGTACACCTTGCCCTTCTGCGGACCGGCTACCATCACCTTTGCTCCGGCCTCTATTAAGCGCAATTTGGGATACCACAACTCCAGATCTTCGTACAAATCTTCTACAAAAAACAGAATACGTTTACCGGCAATGGACATATTTTCTCCTTCTTCTTTGATGATCACTTTTTCTTTTGCAACGCTTCATAGCCTTTGCAGAATGTTAGGCTCCCGGGCCTTACCAATCCAAAAATTTGAAGCCGCACCAGGCAATCAAATGTTGAGGGGGATGCAATTTCTTCCCCTTCTCCCAGCCATTCTTTTTAATTGGCACCGCCAGCCACACTGGACATGGCTCTCTTACGATCAATCGTGTCGCACACATATTTGTAAACCAGTAACAATAGAAAGGCCACAAACCCTACGCCGGCGTAAAAATACCAGATGTAATGGGCGTGGGCATAGGCTGTTGCCTTTTCAACCGCACTCAACGTGCGGGGATCGGGGCAATACTTGTCCAGCAAATAGCCGCTGGAAACAAAGGCAAACAAATTGGCGAAAAATGTGGTCAGATGCGAATAGCCCAGATACAACCCCTCTTCGCCTTTGGGCGCCTGTTTAGAGGCGTATTCCAAAAAGCGCGGCGATAAAAACGTCTCGGCCAGGCCCTGTAAAGCAATGCCGAAAATCAAAGCTACAGTAATGGGATGTAAAGAAAAAGCGCCAAAAAACGAGACCTGTTCTCCGGACAGAGATGTCAAAATGGGACTCAAAGAAATGGTCAACGCCGAAAAGGGGATGATCAGCAACGCGATGCCAATGGAGCTGACTGGCGGAATTTTACGAACTAGATGCGTTACCGGCACAACCAGCAATACGACCACCAGCGGATTGATGTTGGCCAGCCATTCCGGCGAGGCGTGTTCGCCCACCAGTCGTAAGGTGTATTTGGGCATGGTGGCGTACAACTGGTGCTGAATGGCCCAGAAGCCGGCCACAATGAGAATAAGCGCCATGAAACGCACATTCTTAAGAACGCGTAACAAGCCATTTAACGCTTCTTTTAAACTTTTGCCTTTGCCGGTGGTATCGATGTCTTTGTACAGAAAATAGACAATAAAAAGAGCGAGGAAAGCCATGCCGGCAGCGTAAAAATTGATGTAGCGCAATCCCAATTCAACGCGTAACGGTTTGGCAATGGTTTTACCCAGGAAAGCGCCAATATTCACCATCATGTAAAAGATGGAATAAGCGCGGGCGCGGTGTTTTTCGTCAGAAGCTTTGGCGGCCGTTCCGGTGATGATCGGTTTGACAAAAGAGCCGCCCAGCATGATAAAGCTCAGGGCCGTTACGGCGACCAGTTTTGTGGGCCACAGACCGAGCAGAAGATAGCCGGCGCTCAACAGAGCAAAGGCCAGAATGAGCGCAGACCGGAAGCCCATTTTGTCCGAAAGGGTACCGGTAAAAGTTGGCGCCATGTAAATTAAAGAAGCAAACAGTCCGGTTACCCAGCCGGTTTCAACATCGGTAAAGCCAACCTCGCGCGTAAGATAAACGGCCAGCACAATGAACATGCCATAATAAGCCGCCCGTTCAAACAATTCAATAATATTGGCCACCCAAAATTCACGGGGAAATTTCCAGCTCAATTTTTCTTCCATAATAGCTACTACCCTATTTTTTCCGGTAATCTTTGTAATCGTAGATGCCCACCTCATCCAGGGGCAGGTGAGGTTTAACCATTTCATCGATCGCCTTTGCCTGCCTGAGCAGCTCTTCCAATTTTTGCAGAGGCAACATGCTGGCTGCATCGCACAAGGCGCCGTCACAATCGGGATGGGTTTCAATGAAAAGAGCGTCAACCCCGGCGGCCACACCGGCCCGCGTCAGACTAAAGATAAACTCTTTGGCGCCGCCCCGGCGATCGCTACTGCTAACGCCGTATTTTCGAATGGCGTGGGTTGGATCGAACACCACAGGATAGCCCAGATCGCGCATGATTTTCAGGTTGCGCATGTCCACAATCAAATTGTGGTAACCAAAAAAGGTGCCCCGTTCCGTTAACAAAATCTGATCATTTCCTTCTCCGGTAATCTTATTGATGGCCGTCCGCATATCCGAAGCGGCTAAAAATTGACCTTTTTTAACGTTGATAACCTTTCCTGTTCGGGCCACAGCTAAAAGGAGTGAGGTTTGCATGGAAAGAAACGCCGGAACCTGAATGACGTCCAGTACTTCTCCACAGGCCGGAGCATCGTGCTGATCATGAATATCCGACAGCACCGGAACGCCAAAAGTTTCTTTTACTTTTTGTAAAATTTTTAAGCCGCGTTCTATGCCCGGTCCCTGGTACGATTTTGCGGATGAACGATTATCTTTTAAGTAAGACGATTTAAAAATAAAGGGCAGACCCAGTTTATCGGCAATGGTTTTGACCTGCTCCGCTGTTTTCATTACAATGTCTTCCGACTCAATAACGCAGGGCCCGGCAATCAAAGTTAGAGGATGTCCGGCTCCTATCTTAATTCCTGCCACATCAATAATGCGCATTCATTCCTCCTGAGATATTTTGTTTCAATTATGCCTGCACAATTTACTGACTTAAGGTATTGGTTTCAATTAAAAGCAGAGGCAGTTTACAGATGGCCTTTATTTCCACCCTGTTTAAGGTGCTCCTGGAAGGAAGGAAAAAATAACAGGTTGAGTGTAATTTTAAAAAAGGAGACCGAACCTGCCAAAACTAAATTCAAAAAATAGTGTTTGAATAGCGCTTTAGCGTGGCAGACGAATCCCTCCGCCAACACTCACAAACCAATCCTGAGCTTCCTTATTTAATCCTTTGCCCCCGTAAATATCAAAAATGACATTTCTTTTGATCAGCAAACTCAAACCAAAATCAAAAATCTGTTGGGCTGCCCCGTTTTCCGGATTCAACACAACATATTCAATAAAAGCCGAGGTTTGTTCAGAGAAACTAACATTCAGCACCAGGGTTCCTAAATATTCAAAATAGTCGGCATCACGATAGGTGAGCCCCACATTGTACTCCAAGCGGGCAGCCTCGCTTAGAGGATGGGAACCGATGAAAAGAGCGCCCGGTTCAACTTTGTTTGAAACCAGTTGTCTCGAGCCCACAGGAAGACCCAGGTTGACCAGTAATGCGCCATCGGGCAAAAAACCATGGTGCTCAAACGTTCTGAATTTTGCGCCCAGGCTCAGGCCCTGAACGGAACTAACCGATGTTTTTACATTTTGTATTTTGTCCCGTTGATAGGTAAACTGTCCGCCTAAGCGGACCTCAAAGCGTTTGGTGACTCCAAAACGCAATGTGCTTGCTGCGGCCTGTAGGGTAACGCGTTCTAAATCCGGATTTTGAGGAAAATTTTTATCGGAAAAATAAGAAAGCCCACTTTCGATCTGAAAACGCATTTTTTTGACAGTGGTGTAGGTGTTGGAATATCCTGGCCGATCGATAGTAATCGCGCCATAATATTGCGCAAAGAGCTGATTGATGGTGAACACGGTTAAAAGAGCGGTGCAAAAAAAGATGGTTTTCATATTTCCTCCACTGTTGCAAACCATTAGGCTGCAACAAATGTAACACCTTTACCTCATAAAATCAAAAATGAAGTATTTCATGTCTTCCGGGGAATGGCAGGATATTCCTCAAAATTTTACCACATTCTTTATAAAGTACTTCCTTCAAAAATTTTTGTGCTGAGCGAGGAAGTAAAACCGTTTAATTGTTGAATTGCTGAATGGTTTAATGTCCCGTCACAGAGATTCGGGATTTCCGCTGCGCTCCAACCGGCTGACATCCCAAATTACTATTGGTCGTGAATGGTGTTTCCAACACAGGTGGAAAAAATACCCACACACGCCTTCCCCCTCTCCCAGATTTTTATTCTGGGAGAGGGGGATCGAGGGGGTGAGGGCTAATTCGTGATATGACTTCCGCTGTTGGAGGAGTAAAGTTAAGAGTATATGAGTGTAAGAGTTAAAGGGTTCCGGGGAACCGGCCTGCCATCTTTTAAAGAAGTTTTTTGGTTGCGGCTCTGCTGCCTTAGTTAAAGAAATAGATTGTGGATTTAACATTCACTATGTTAGACCACCGTTCCCCATGTAGAAACAAAAATCATCTTCTCCCTATTGGTTTTGATGGACAAGGGGGAAGATCATTCCCGCGCCCTGCAAACAGGGCCCGCTTAAATCCGGTAATTTTTTTTATCACTGCAATTTCACGGACAATTAAAAAAATTGCCGGTCCATCGACCTAATGGGTACGCTCATTAACCAGATTTTTTAATTTCCCTTCCATAAAAGCCGTCACCGTTTCTTCAATCCAGGCTATGTCGGTCAAAACAACCTGCAGACCGGCTGCTTTAAAGCTTTCATAAGCGCCCATCCCCATGCCCCCAGCAATCAAAACATCACAATCCGAGATTTCACGGGCCATCATGGCATGTTTGGATTGGGCATCGGCACTGTAGCCATGGCGTCCCTGGTGATCTTCGTGCTGCTCATGATGGGTATGTCCGGCAAAATGGCCGGTGCCCCGTTCACGCAGCTCCACGTTCACAATTTCATTACCTTCAATCGTGTAAATCTTGTAATATCTTGATCTTCCAAAGTGCTGGCTGACGTATTCTCCGTCGTTGGTTACGATGGCTACCTTCATCTCGTATCTCCTTCTTGTTATGTCCAAATTCTTTTACTTAAACAGTATGGTTTTCCCTTAAAGATGAGATCACTCCTTAAAAAGCCCTGCAAGCAAATTTTCACCTAAAGGTCATTGAGCTGCATTTAACCGATTTTTTTCCTTTCCTTGAATTCGTGATTTTCGAACTGCATGCTACCATTAAAAAAAATCCTGAAATTTATTCAGCCAATCTCTGGTAATATTGGTCGCCGTTTCAATGATTTCAAAAACCCGTTCATCTGCAATTTTGAAGTACATGGTTACGCCCTGTTTATGAGCCTCTACCAGACCTACATTGCGCAGCATCATCATGTGACGCGAAACCACCGATGGATCTAACAGCAGTTCATTAATAATTTCCTGTGAATTTTTCTCTCCGTTTTTTAAGAGTTCTAAAATGCGCAAGCGCTGATCGCTGGCCAGCGCCATAAAAAAACGGGAGCGCGGATCGGTCATGGGGCCCATCATTCTGGTGCCCATCTTCATTCCTCGGGGCATATTGACTCCTGTTAATATTGCAAAATTGTGCAATAAAGATAATTATTTATTTCTCCAAAGTCAACTTTTCTGCGCCAATAAACCATCTTTTTTCAGATGATTTGTGAATATGATCAACAATTATTCTGGTTTATGTGTTTAAAATTTACCTGCTGACGGATTGCCATTCGCCAACAGGTAAAAAGAATATTTGCCAGGCGATCTATTTTTCTATTGAAGCCGGCCTTTACTCCAATTGTCCTTTTTGAATGATGTTCAACAAATCAATAGGTTTTTTGTCGTATGCATTGGCCAGGTCGCGCAGCAGCATCTGGCCGTCCGCTTTGATATGGAACTCCTCAAGTCGTTCCAGCGCCACTTCCAGCGGAATGTTTAAATCTTTACAAATATCTGCGAGCGTCATTCGGCCGTATCCCCTGCCAGAGAGAGAAGTGGCCATCTCCTGTTTTTGGACGGGTTCAACCTTCATTTTTTTAAATAATTTGCTGGGCGTGATATCGTATTTTTCGGCCACGTCTTTTACGATCATCTCAGGAGTCGCTTCAATGTTCTGCTCTTTTAAATTTTGAAGAATTTGCTGCAAGGGTAATTGAACGGTTTTTGCTAATTCTTCGATGCTTAATTCTTCGGCGTGGGGAATGGGCGGTTCGGTTTGCTCACTTTCCCATGATTCTGTAAAATATTCACCAATATCCATAATGGTGCTGAAGGGGGGTACGTTCCACAGAGTCAGCACAAAAATGGCGATGGTTAAAATCGTTGTGGCGTACAATTCTTTACGTAAAGCAAAGGCCTGTTTAAATTTATCTTTCAGATAAGAAATAAAGGGCTCAGTTGTAGAATAGATGAAAACCGGCGGCAATAACGAACAGAAAAGAAAAGATGGTGTGAATGGCCTGCCATTCTTCTTTTTCCAGACTCAACAAAGAGATGTGCGTCCATTTGGCTATTCTGCCGGCCGGCGCAATGTACAAAATTACGCCCGAAACGAGTAAAATGAGCGCCGACCAGGTAATGTACAAACTAACGAAAGCTCTCCAGCTAAATTTTCCTCGGCGATAGGCTGCCATGTCATTTTCCTCCTCAGTTAGAATTTCCAGGATATCGATCCGCTAAAAATGGAATTTTTATAGTCGTACCAGTAGCTGTTGGATTCATTGATTAGATGAACGTAATACAGACTAAAGGTCAAAGTTTTGATCCAGGCTTTGTTTAAAGTAAAGGATTTTTCCAGAGACACATTAAGAGTTTTGCCGTTGTCGGAACGGATTCCTCCAAGGCCGACGGAATCATCTGCGGAAATATAGGCCTGTTCACTGATGTAGTTTTTATCATAAGAGCTGCCGGCAATTTTTAACGATGTTTTAGCCGGCAAAAGCCAGGTAATCTGTCCCGTAAAACGCTCCATCTCATAACTGAACGGATCGTCAAACAGCTCTTCGTCCTGGTAATAGTCGTTGGCGTTCAGGTAATCTGTTTGGCTGGTAAGACTGATCTGTTTCTTGTACTGGATAAACATTCCAATTCGGCGATGCAGAGATTGAGCCACCCGAGCTAATAAAATGATATGCGATAAACCTGGAATCGTAGTCGTTTCTGTGTAATAATTTACATTCATTCTCCCGCGTCCCCGAATCGTTTCGGTCTGCTGACCCGCAAAACTTTTGTACCCATAATCCGCTTCCAGAATAAGAGTAGTACGGGTTGGCAACGATTTATTGGCCTGAATGAAAAGGTAGTGTCTTGCGTTGGAAAGCTGTGGAAAGGTGGAATATTCACGATATCTGAAATTGTAACCGGTTTTTAAAATGAATCTTTGTAATTTAAAAAACGCACTGCCGTACAGATAGAACTGGCCGTAATTGTAATAATCATATTCTTGCCCATTGATCCGCAGATCGAGATCCGCTCCATAATAAAACGTGTGCTGATCCTGTCTGCCAACTGATTTAAAGGAAGAAAAACCTATGGAATGGAGGGAAAAGTTACGTTCATTTAATTTGTTGTACAGATAAAAATCGCCCTCATACTTTACCTGAAAATTGGGATTCTGTGGCTGGTAGTTCAGATGAATGCCAACATCTGTTAGCACATCTTCCACCGGTTCGGGTGAGCGAAACACATTATCATCAACATAGCTTGAAACGTTGAAATGAGTAGAAATCTGGGCCAGTACAATTTGCGTACCTGCCAATAGAATAATAGCTAATTGTTTGATGTCCATGGTAAAATCCCCTTTTAATTTCTCCCGGTTTCCCGGGTCGTTTCCATTACGGTATTGAATTGAACCGTACTTAATCGCACAGGTGTGTAGTGGATTCCTATTCGCCTTAAATTTCTCACAAATGCGCGCAAATGATTTCTTGAACCGCGCATTAAATGGTTATAAACAAAGCGTATGTCATCATTTCCCTTAATGCCCTGTAGTTTTTTTTGTAAATCAAGAATATCGATTTCTTCGATCAGGGCTCCGACTTTCAAGGCCTCTTTTAATGACGTTTTTCCGCGGGCGGTTAATTCTTCAAACAGTTTTTGCAAAGTTGGATTTTTAAAAACTCCGATGGAATCGCCTTTTACCGGATCACTGATTTGATATTTTTCCAAAAGCGTTTTAACCACGCTGGTGTGTCGCTGTTCGCTGCGTGAAATGTTGTTAAACAGGCAATGTCCCTGGTTCTGATACAGTACAATGTAAACATCTCGTGCCAGTTTTTCCTCCTCACGCATTAATAAAAGACCGTCTATCTCGGCCAGTTTCAGGGGATCTGATGGCATGTTCAGAATGTTCTCTTGTTTGAAACAAGGTCTATTAACTGTGCCTGGTTTGGTTTGTGCATTTGACTTTGAAATGCCGATATTGAGCAGCATGGTTGTAAACAGTAAAAACTGCACAATACTAAGCCGTGATATGAGTTGGTACATATTACCCTCCTTTACATTATTTCGATTTGTGGTTATTGTAGACAAGCATCATGCCATAATTTGTTATTTATTGAATTTAAAGGAGTTAGAGTGATTTGAGTGCAGGAATGGCCGAAAATATTTCGCCCATTTGGTCTAAGAATGGGCTGGTGGGGCGATAAAAGGGACTTTAGCAAATTTTTAGAATTTTTTCTCAAAAAAAAAAAAGCCCGACATTCGTCGGGCTTCGAGGGTATTGGGGGGGGTTAGAAGGATTATTTGCGACCACGTTTTGCATTACCTTTTGGGCCGGTACCGTCACACTCACCTGTACCCAAGCCAGTTCCCTGTGCGGTACCTTGCATTCTACCTCTGCCCAGTTTACGTCCGGTACCATCCTGAGGACGAACAAAATCGGGGTCCTGACCGTTGGGAATGCCATCACCATCTGCGTCCATTGCATTGTCGTTAATGCCGTCGCCATCTAAGTCTACAAATCCGGCTTTGCTGTTACCCTTGCGCATTTTGGCACCGGTATAATCCGGATCCATTCCATTGGGAATACCATCGCCGTCAATATCCGGGGCATTGTCATTGTAGCCATCTCCATTGGCATCAACAAAACCTTTGACTCCATGTCCTTTGGTTTGCTGTTGCATCATCTGCATTTGATTTTTGTTACCTTTACGGTATTTGTTTTGCACCTGTAAAGAGTCCTGTGCAAAAACGTTGCTGGCAAAGAAGATCGCCACTAAGCCTAAGATTACGAGTAAGTTCTTCATTTTAAACCTCCTTGGTTTGTTTTAGTTTAACTTGGCTTCGCTTTTAATAATGACAAATGCCGTGCCAAAACTAAATTAGTCCATTTAATACATTGTATTTAAATGAATTGCTTTGGTTTGGTTTTTACCTATTGAAAGGCATCTTCCGACAGATAGGTCGATTTCATGAACAACAGGGGCGAAAAAAATCGTACTCTACGCACAACTTTGTAATTTTGTTTTTTACGTGACGGATTTTAGTAAAACATGTTGAGAAGAAGAAAAGGCAACATGGTCACAACCATTAATTTAACACAGATACACAGAAAGGCCACGAAAACACAATAGAGCAATTTTTGATTAAAAATACTCTTTTGTGACTTCTCTGCCTGTCCGGCTGGACAGCCGTCCAGACGGGCCTGTCGGCTGCGCCTGCCAGACGGGTGCTCTCTGTGGTTGTTAAATTCCCGGGTAAATGTTCTTGTTTGCGGCTCTGCTGCCTTAGATTAATGATTTATTTTTTATCATACATATCCAAAATATGTATGATAAAATGTCTTTAAAATTTAGCAGCTCTCCCTGATTACAGCCTTTTAATGAATTTTTCAAATTTGATGAAGAACTATTAAAACAGTAAAAGTAGCTATATCTCAATTTGATGGAATTAATTATTTGAAACCAAAGCACTCATTAATAATTGAATTGCATTTTAAAAAAAATTGTCGGTTTAAAATTGGATGCTAAAATTCCATAATAGAAAAGTCCTCTGTCTAAAGAAAGTGAGGAGATATGGAGAATTGTCCTGAACCGGACCAAACATACTTGTACCTTAAAAAAACAACAATTGACCATTTAACTAAGGCAGCAGAGCCGCAACCATTAATCAACCACAGAAAACTCCAAGAAGCTACAAAGACCCTAAGGATATTTTGAGATAAGATTTTTTTTCAACCCGCACCATTCTCCCCCTCGCCCGCTTTGCGGGAGA